>JBMCDV010000001.1:0-19483 GCA_048618255.1 Natronomonas sp.
AGGAGCGAATGTCCGCTCATACTGCCCGAAGTCCAACCGAGAATAAACTTATGCGTCTGATAGCCCGGGCGGATTTCGGTGTCAGTTTCCTCCTATCGCGTCGACGGCGATGGCGGCGGCGACGAGACTCCCTTTCGGTGCGTCCCCGGAGTCATCGATATGCAGGTCGTGGGTGCCCCGAAGCGAGAAGCGGCCTTCGAGTCGACCGAACGCCTCGCCGTTCGGGCCGGTGATGGTGTACTCGCGTGGATGCCAGCCGATGACCTCGACGACGTTCCGTGCAGCCTCCAGCAGCGTGCTCTGCGATTCGAGGACCGCCCAGAGTTCGCCGTCGGGCGAGCGGACGCGCCAGACGTGTTCGAAGAGCGTGAACTCCTTTTCGATGACGGCGATGACGTCGTCGGTGCCGGCCTTCGTGAGCGTGTAGTCGCCGGCGAACTCGAAGGAATTCTCTGCTTTGACGTCGTAAGCCGGCCGACCGCTCGCGTCGAGAAACGAGAACTCCTCTTTCGTCCTGAACAACCTCTGTTGCGTCTTCAAGACGAGAATCCCCGAGCCGTCGTAGATACGGTATTCGTTCCGCAGCAATCCCTGCTTGATGACGTAATGGCTGCCGGTCAAATCGACGTTGGCGATGGGGTCGGCGTCCGTCACGTTCGACTTTCGTTCCGGAACTGCCTGAACCTACGGACCGGCCGGCATTGCTGAGAGGTAACACGAACCAAGAACTCAAGTGGTCCTCACCCCTCCCGTTGGGTATGGAGACGACCGAGCGGCCGACGTTCGAAACGGCGGCCGGAGAGGAGATTTACCAGTACGTCGAACGGCACGGTACCGCGGCACGGCATCGGGTCCGGGAGATAACGTCGCTGCCGCCCGAGGAGTTCAGCGAGGCGCTCGAACAGCTGGAATCGAGGGGATATCTCGAAGACGACGGCGGGACGCTACAGGTCGCTCTCGACGTGGGGTCGGTGGAGTCCTACACAGCCGGTGACCTCGAATACACGATTCGGCCTGCCAAGCAGTCGGATTTCGACGGCCTCATCGACACCATCCGCGACGTGACGGCGAAGGACACCTACGTCGTCGCCGAATCCATCGCCGAACAACTGCTGTACGATGATGCTGTGACGCGGCACAACAGCGTCGAATCGCGGGTGTTCTTCGTCGCCACCGTCGACGGCGACGTCGTCGGGTGGGCACACCTCGATTTGCCGCAGGTCGACAAACTCCAGAGCACGGCCCAACTCACCGTCGGCGTCCGCGGAGAGCGACGGGGCAGCGGCATCGGGAGCCGACTGCTCGAACGCGCCCTCGGTTGGGCGGAGGCCAACGGCTACCGGAAGGTGTACAACAGCGTCCCGACGACCAACGACGAAGCCATCGTCTTCCTCGAAAACCACGGCTGGGAGACCGAGGGAATCCGCAAGGACCACTACACCATCGAGGGAGACCACGTCGACGAAGTGATGTTGGCCTACACGTTCTGACGCGGCCCGCTCGATTCGGTGCCTCTTGAATGGACCTGCAGTGCGGGGTGTAACCTCTATGCTGGTCCGTGTGAAACGTCACGGAGAATCATGAATATCGATAGCACACGACACCTCCAGCTCGACCGGGAGAGCCGGGGGACGCGCTACTACCGCAACGCGGTCGAACGGCACTGGGACCCGTTCGACATCGACCTCGACGCCGACCGCGAGGCGCTGGTCGAGGCCCTGGAGTCGGAACCCGCCGCCGAGGGACTGTTCGACGGCTTCCGGATGGGTGTCGCTCGATTCGGCGCGGGCGAGCAGGCCGTCACCGAGGACCTCGCGCCGCTCGCGACGGCACTCGACGACATCGACGACCAGCTGTTCATCACGACCCAACTGTACGAGGAGGGCAAACACACCGACCACTTCGACCGCTACTGGCGGGAAGTCATCCACCCCGTCGAGGCGGAACTCGGCTTCGAGACCTCGTCGCCGACCGACGAGAAGTGGTTCAACGACGCCTACGACGACCTCTTCGAGCGCAACGAGAAAGCGATGCACCGGCTGCTCGAGGAGCCGACGCCGGAGAACTTCGCACGCGCGTACTGTCACTACCACCTCGTCATCGAGGGCATCCTCGCACAGACCGGCTACTACGGAATGCAGCAGTCCTACTCCGAGGACAACCACACAGACCTCCCGTATCTGCCGGGACTGTACGAGGGCTTTACGCTCATCCGGCAGGACGAAGGTCGACACGTCGGTTTCGGCATGGCGAAGCTCAAGGAACTGGTTTCCGAGGAGGGTGTCGACCCCTCGCTCCTCGACGAGACGGTGAACGAGCTCCTGCCGCTGGTCAACGGCATTGCCGCCAATCCCGACGACCAGTACGTCGACGACGTGGGTCCATCCCCGGAGGAACTCCAGCAGTTCGCCACCGAAAAACACCTCCAGCGGATGGAGCAAATCAAAGACGCCGCAGAGGACGTGCCGGACCTCGAGTCGCTCACCGAACTGGAAGGCGTCGGCGACTGAGTCGACTCAGTACCGATAGACGGCATCGGCGATACCCGCGGTTTGACCGACGCCGACGAGCGCGAGCGACGCCGCGAGCGCGGGGTCGGTTCCGGTAGCGACTCCAGACGCGTATCCGGCCGCACCGAGACCGCACAGCGCCGCCCCGCCGAAATAAATCCACGCGCCCTCCCGCACCCGTCGACCGGTGTAGACGAAGCCGGCGGCGGGCAGGAGCATCCAGCCGTACAGCGCGACCGAGAACAGCGCTCTCGCGGGGGCGTCAACGCGGAAACCGACCGTTCCGGCCACCGTGATGAGGAACCCAACTGCGATGACGGTCCGCCACGCCCACAGAACCCCCTCGTTCATCTCCTGCCAGGAGGTGACGGCGAAGGCCGCGAGCAGGACGCTCATCACGACGTGAGCGACGAAGAGGGTATACGAGTCGACGATACCGAGGTGGGCGGCGGTGACGAACGCCCACGCCAGCGGGACTAACACGACCGGCCCCGTCTCTCTCGCGTTTCGGAACACACCACCGCTTCGTATCGAAGCGACAAATAGCTCCGCTCACGTCGGTTCGATTCTGACGATTCGGTCGTCGTTGTCCACTGGAAAATCGGTGAGTGTCCGACCGTCGCGGTTCGAGGTGAGTAGGTACAGTGCGCCGTCGGGACCTTCCTCGACGTGGCGCAGGCGGCCGAATTCGCCGTCGTACAGTCGGTGTGCGGTCGCGGTGTAGCGGCCGTCGAGCCAGTCCGCGTCGAACCGTCTTCCTCCGCCGGGGCCGACTCCGTCGGCGTCGAGAGTCACACAGAACAGCGTCTGGGAACGCAGACCAGCGACGAACAGTCGGTTGTGCCACGCCGGTATCGCATCCCCGGTGTAGAACGTGCTGCCGGAGGGCGCCCACGTCGTGTCAGCGCCGGTGTTGAGAAGCGGTGGCGTGAACGCCTCGTTCTCCCCGTAGGCGTTGTACTGGACGCCACCGGGGCCGCCGCGGGCGACGTTCCAGCCGTAGTTTCCGCCGGGGCGTAACGCCGACACCTCGTCGCGGTTCAGTGGCCCGTGCTCGGCGACGAGCGGTTCGCCGTCCGGCGTGAACGCGATGCCCTGTGGGTTCCGGTGGCCGAGCGTGTACGTTCGGGGGTCACCGCCCGCTCCGAAGTCGGGGTTCCCGGGTGCGGGGTCGCCGTCGAGGGTCACCCGAAGCACTGCGCCGCCGAGGGAATCGGGGTCCTGTGCCACTTCAGCGCCTTCCTGTGCGTCCCCGGCCAGAATCCAGAGGTGGCCGTCGGGTCCGACTTCGATGCGTCCGCCGTTGTGCCAGTCGTTGGCCGGGATGTCGTCGACGACGACCGACACCTCGTCGGTGTCGACGTCGTAGCGAACGACGCGGTTCCGGAGGTCGGCGGCGGCAGTGTAGTAGACGAACAGCGCCCGCGGGGCCGGGTACTCGGGGTGGGTAGCGATGCCGAGCGTCCCGCCCTCGCCGGGGCCGGTTCGGTCGGGGAGGTCACCAGCCGAGAGCACTGTCGTCGCCTCGTCGGGTTGCAGGCCCGTCTCCGTCGCCAGTGTTTCGGCCTCGAACCGTCGGACGCCGCCGGTTCGCTCGGTGAGCAACGCCTCGCCGGCGGCGACGGTCAAATCCCACGGAATTGAGAGGTTCTCAACGGCGGTCGCCGCCGTCACCTCGGCGTCTAGCGGCGACCCCTCGGCCGGGGCCCACGTCGGCGTCGCCGGCCACGTCGTTTCGCCCTCGCCGGTGGGGTGCTCGTCGGCCTCGCCCGCGAAACAGCCGGCGGTCGCGGTCAGGCCGGCAACGCCACAGGCGAGCAACGTCCGTCGCGTCGGCCGATGCATACCCGCCATCGGGGGTCGAGACGGATACGTTCTCTCCCATCGGCGAACGTTCCTACTCCCGGCGGCTCAGAACACGGAGTCGGCGGTGGCGGCGCCGACGACGCTGAACACCGCGCCGACAGCGATGGCGCGGAGGGTAACGACCAACATCTCGGTGCCGGCGAGATCGGCGAGGAAGGTCCCGGGGGCACCGAAGGCCATCGCGAGAATCGCGACCGAACCGTAGGAGACGAGCATCAAGGAGACGAATCGGGCGGGAACACCCGCGAGGTCCGTATCGTCGTCGGGGTCGCGGCCGGCGGCTTTGTACAGCGCCGCGTAGCCGATAGCGAAAACGATGGTGACAGTCAGAAGCGACTGAAGCAAGTTCATATCACGTGCCAGTGTCCACACCTCCTCGGTGACGACGAACGGACCGGCGAGTAAGAATCCGCCGACGACTTGCTGGGCCGAGTCGGCGAGTTGGAACCGCCGTCGAGGCCGGATTCGGCGCATAATCACCCCGTCGGCAGCGATAAGTAAAACGGCTCCGTTGTGTGCGGCGATGGTCGACCGAGCGGGAATTCGCACCGCCCTGTCGGAGACGCGGGGGTATCTCCTCTCTCATCACACCCCCGACGAGCGCTACAGGTGTTACGCGCCGGTCGTCTTCGGCCGTCGCGTCCACCTGTGTGCGCGGTGTTTCGGGATTTACCCCGGTATCGCACTGGGTGTCCTCGCGGCGCTTTTCGGCCTCCCGACGGTCGCCGATATCGCCGTCGTTGCGTTCCTCCCGATTCCGGCACTGCTCGACTGGGCAGCGACGACGTTCACCGACAGACGAGGTCACAACGCCCTTCGGACCGCCAGCGGGGGGCTCCTCGGGTTCGCCTACGGCGTCGGTCTCGTGAGCCTCTTCGTCGATGGCGACGTTCGGGTACTCGCAGTCGGTGTCGTCTATGCCGCTATCGCGGGCGTACTCCTCGCTGTCTCCCGCCGCGCCGATAGTTGATTTTCGGGGGTCAGTTATATACGGTCGCGCGGAGCAACGCCGAGTATGTCGACTGAACACGGAGACGCTGGCGGCCCGGCGGAGGACGAACAGTACTGTACGAGCTGTGGCGAGATAATCAAGAAGGAAGCCGAAATCTGCCCGGAGTGCGGCGTCAGACAGAAACCCGCCGCACAGGACTACGATAAGGACCGCGTCACGGCCGGCGTTCTCGCCATCCTACTCGGCGGTCTCGGCGTCCACAAGTTCTACCTCGGCGAGACGGGAATGGGCGTGCTGTACCTCTGTTTCTTCTGGACGGCCATCCCGGCCCTCGTCGGGCTCATCGAGGGCATCCTGTATCTCACGAAGACCGACGAGGAGTTCCAACGGAAGTACGTCAACTGAGTCAGCAGAACAGCTGTGTGACGTAAACTGCGTCGTCGCCCAGTGCGACGCCGACGCCCTGTCTCGTGTAGCGGTCTCGCAGTAGCGTCCGGCGATGGCCCGGCGAATCGAGCCACGACCGGACGACGTGGTCGGCGACGGCGTGCTCGGAGGTGGCGATGCCGCCACGAGGTGTCTGGTAGATGTTCTCGCCGACCCGACAGTCGAGCCCGGCAGCGTCGACTCTGTCTTGAGGGCTCTCACCGTCGGGGTTCGTGTGGTTGACGAACCCCCGGTCGCGCATGTCGCGACTGTGGGCGCGGGCGACCGCGGCGAGGGCGTCGTCGCGTTCGGTCGTTCCCACGCCCGCCTCGGCCCGCGCAGCGTCGCTTTCGTTCTCGATGTGGGTTTCGACCGCGTCGGCGTCGAGTCCGCCGCCGTCGAAGGGGCCGACAGCGGCGATGGCCCCCAACGCGAGGCCGACGACGACGAGCGTCAACACGGCGAGGCCGACGCCCGGGCGGAACAGCGACGACAGTGATGGCGAGTCGTCGGTGTCGTTTCGTCCCGTGTCCGACCCGTCGAGGTCGAGTCGCCATCCGGTCGTCGTTCCGGCGGCCGTCCCCGGACAGTCGTGGGTCTCGGGCGACCGGTGGTCGGGACAGTACGCCCCGCCGCAGTGCGGGCAGGCGTCGCTGACCGTCGCGTCCTCGCCACAGACTGCACACTCGGAGGCCACGGTCGGCCTACGGTCCAGTCCCTCAAAACTGCGGTGTCGAACTACAGCGTCAACTCGGCGTTCGGCATCTCGAGGAACGCCGTCTCGTAGCCCTCGTGGCGAGCCACCTGTGGGTGGGTGACGACTTCGAGCGTGAGGTCGTCGCCCGCCTGTACGTCGTCGACGGCCGCGCCGTAGTGGTAATCGAGGCTGTCGTCGAAGGTGCGCTCGAGCGCCCCATCGAAGACGGTCTCGCCGTCGCGTTCGACCCTCGCATCGAGCGCCATGCCCGGCAACACGAGTTCGTTGTACGGCGTTCGAGCAGATATCGCGAGGTAATCGCCCTCACCGTCGACGCCGTCGGGACGCTCCGAGAGCGAAATGACCGCGAGTTTCGCTTCGCCGCTCTCGGCGGTTCCGTGGTGGGTTCCGGGCAGTTCCTCCGCTGGAGGTGCGACTCCGAGAGGGTTTTTCATCTCCATGACCGACGGGACGGCGGCCTCGCCGGCCTGGTCGCCGGCCCGCTCGATTCCGAGTTCGTCGCGCTTCTCGGTGGTGAACTCGAAGGGAACGGTGACGCTTGCCGGGTCGCTGAAGCGGCCCACGTACTCGCCCGTCCGGCGGACGTTCGTGCCGCCGACCGACATCGTCACGTCGTAGGTTCCCTCGCCGTCGAGTTTGAAGTTGGCGCCGTAGTGAAAGCCCATCCGCGCCGACAGCATCGGGTAGATGACCTGTTCGTCCAGCGCTTCGCCGTCGCGAGTGAGGTCGACGCTCATGCCCGTATCCGGGAGGACACGGCCGGTCTGTGGGTCCCAGACGACCGCCATGAGGTGGATGTCGTTGCTCCCGTCGACGTCGTGCAGGTTGGCCTCCTCGGGTCGGGTCGTCGTCGCGTCGACCCGCCAGAAGCGATGCGGGTAGGTGTACATCAGTGCGAAGGCGTACTCGTCGTCGTCGGTTTCGGCCATGTCGACCATCGCCATCCCGTCGACGTGCGTCGGGTAGTACACGCGGTCGGGTCGGTCCTCGAGAATCGGCGGCGTGGAGGTGACTTCCCGCGTCCGGATGAGGTCCGAACAGCCGGCCACTCCGACGGCTCCGGCACCGAGACACAAACGGACGTAGTCGCGGCGTTGCATTACACATACATCGGTTCGGAACCCGTATTTGGGTTCTGGTCCGACCGTCGAATCGTGTGGGGTGTTGTCGTCCGTTATTCCAACAGCGCGTCGACGAGTCGCGTAAAGCGGTCGACGAGTCGCTCCGGGAGTCGCGGGTCGGCGGTGTCCAGCAGCTCGACGGTCCGGTCGGCGTCGACGACGGCGAGTTGGTGGCCGTCGTAGCGCTTCTCGAGTAACCCGGCCTCGACGAGTCGCTCGGTGTGCCACGAAAGCGTGCTGCGAGCGATGCCGACAGA
Organism: Natronomonas sp.; assembly: GCA_048618255.1. Classification (GTDB taxonomy): domain Archaea; phylum Halobacteriota; class Halobacteria; order Halobacteriales; family Haloarculaceae; genus Natronomonas. The sequence continues at coordinate 7,851 of JBMCDV010000001.1, forward strand.
TTCGGCGATGTCGACGGGTCGACTCGGTCCCTCGTCGAGCAGCGCCGCGACGATTTCGGCACTCGTCTCCCGGCGCAACAGTGCCAGTGCCGCCCGCTCCCACCCGTCGTACTCCGGCGGGTAGTAGTGAGTCCGACCGAACAGTTCGTCGGTGACGACGGCGCTTCGACGCCGGAGCTTTCGGACGTGATACTGGACCTGTCCCGGCGCGAGGTCCAGCGCCCGGACCAACTCGTTGAAGTGGACGCCCGGGTCCTCCTGGATGTGCCGTTCGATGGTGTCGCGGGTGTCGCTCACCGTATCTCACCTCCGAGGCGGTCATGGACGGTGTGTGCCGACAGCACGGCGGCGATGACGAGAGCGGCCATCACGATGTCGAGTCCGTGTTCCAGCAGGTGGTGTGCTTCCAGCGAGAGCCCGCCGGTCATGTATCCGACGCCCGTCACTGCGCGGACGAAAAGCGCCGCGAGGGCGAGTGCGACCAGCAGATACGGCCACGAGCGCCGCTGGACGAACGCGGCGAGGCCGACGCCGAGAATGCCGGCAGCACTCACCGTCCCGAACGCCAGCAGAACGCCGAGTATCAGTGCGTAATCCATGGATTTTGGTGGTGTTTCCGCCGTTGTCTCACGGCGGGAGTGAGTCGTCACCCGAGGCTATGGGACCGAATCGAATATGCGTTCCGTCGCCACCGGTCACCGTCGACGGCGCTCGATAGCGACGAGCGCGGCGGCAGCGACGGCGAGTGCGACGCACCGTGACCCAAATCTCGGCGCTCTCGAGGACCACCTCGGCTCGTCGTTCCACTGTAGCGGTGGCTCCCCGGTCCGATTAAAAACTAGAATAACCCGTTACCGGCCGCTCACAGCTCGATTTCCTGTTCCTCGTACAGTTCCTCGAAGTCGAGGTCGCGCTCCCGAGCCTGCAGTTCGCGCTCGATTTCGTATTTGCGGCGCTGCTCTCGCTTCTTTCGTCCTTTTTGCTCGCGGCCTCGCTTCGTATCCGGCATGGCTATGTGTGGGTATACCACGCACACATATATGCGTAACGCCACCGGCGGAGTCTGCGCTCCGAAAAAGGGACTGCGTCGCCCTTAGACCGGGGGTTCGCCGGCGAGGGCGTCGCGGTCGTGTGGTTCCTCGAAGTCGGGGGTCGGCCCCATCGGTACGATTCGTTTGGGACTCACGTCCGGATGAGTGGTGTAGTAGTGTTCCTTGATGTGGTCCATGTGGGTCGTCTCGCCGAACCCCGGCGTCTGGTAGAGGTCCCGAAGGTACGGCCAGAGGTTGTCGTACTCGCGAACGAGTTTGTGGTTGCACATGAAGTGGGTGTGGTACACCTCGTCGAAGCGGACGAGGGTAGTGTACATCGCGATATCGGCCTCGGTGAGGCGGTCGCCGATGAGATACCGCTGGTCGGCCAGCACCGAATCCCAGCGGTCGAGGGCGTCGAACAGTTCGGCGACGGCCTCGTCGTAGGCCGACTGCGTCTCGGCGAATCCGGTCCGGTAGACGCCGTTGTTGATTGGTTCGTAGATGTCGTCGAGAACCGAGTCGATGTCCTCTCTGCGGTCCGCGGGCGCGAGGTCGACGCCGTTGCCTAACTCGGCGAACGCCGTCGTCAGGTTCCGCATTATCTCTCGGGACTCGTTGTTGACGATGGTGTCCTCTTCTTTGTCCCACAGTACCGGCACCGTGACGCGGCCGGTGTAGTCGGGGTCGGCCTCGACGTACACCTCCCGGAGGTAGTCGGCGCCGTTGACGGAGTCTTCGGTGGCGCCGTCCTTCTCGGGCGTGAACTGCCAGCCCCCCTCGTCGCGGTAGGGGTCGACCACGTCGACGGAGATGGCCTCGTCCAGACCGAGCAGTTTCCGCGTGACGAGCGTTCGGTGCGCCCACGGACACGCATAGCAGACGTAGAGGTGATAGCGACCCGCTTCGACCTCTTCGGGTTCGACGCGGTTCCGGAACGTCGTCGGTTGCCGTTGGAAGGACCCATCCTCGTCGGTCGGGTCGTACTCCGTGACCCACTCGCCGTGGATGAACTGATTGACCATACCTTCTTCTCGTGCGCTCGGGGGATATGCTTCCGGGCGATGACCGCAGTTGCCGGAATCGGTGACGTGGGGAGACATAACCGCAGTTCCGTGGTAGTGGGCAGGCGTCCAAGTCGTTCCATCGGTGTACGCGGAGGCGGCCGGAGGCCGCCGGAGCGCTTTTTTCATCGACGTTTTTTGTTGGGGGTCGAGCGCTCGCCGAAGGCGAGCGCGAGGCCCCCGACGAAAAAAGGTCGAATCACAACGCTATTGAAGGGCCTTTACTAACATCGAATATGGTCACGACAGTGGGTATCGTTGGCGGGGCGGTGCTGACGCTCGCCGCGGTCGTCCTGCACTTCTCGAAGGGCTCGGAGTGGACACCCCGAGAGGACATCTCCGACGAGGTCGTCGAACAGCGGGCCTCAACGGTCCCAGAGACGGAATTCCCCGAGCCGGGGAACCGTGCTATCGGCGGTGGCGGTGCGGCCGCCGCGGCAGTCGCCGCTGGTGAGGGCGAAAGCGAGGGCGAACTCGAAGAGGGTGCGGCGGGCGACGACAGTCCGGCCGCCATCCCCGACGACGAAGCCGAAGTGTACGAAATCGAGTACGTGAAGGAAGGCACCACCATCGAGGTCAAGGAGAACGAGACCGTCCTCGAAGCGGGCGAAGACGAGGGCTGGGACCTCCCCTACGCCTGCCGGGAGGGACAGTGTATCTCCTGTGCCGGCCACATCACCGACGGCGGCAACGCCGAAGACTACGTCGAACACCACACCAACCAGATGCTCGGGGAACCCGAACTCGACGACGGCTACACGCTCACCTGCGTCGCCTACCCCATCTCGGACTTCTCCATCGAGACCGGCGAATCGCCGTAAGTCTCGGCTTTCTTTGCCCATCTATCGCCTTCGACCGTATCCCGTCAAACGATTCAATCGCGGCTTCGACTACTTGTAAGCGAGAGCCCGTAGCTCAGTGGACAGAGTGTTTGGTTCCGGACCAAGATGTCGCGGGTTCGAATCCCGTCGGACTCGTTCCGTCTCGGAACGTTCCGAATACAACGACGATGACGTCTGAGCCATCGTCGAGTGCGAGCTAGACATCTCGATGCTGGAGAATAGTTGCATCAAGCGTCTCGACGAGGAAGAGAAATCCACCACCCCATGTGGGTTCAGACCAAATCGAAGGAGTCCGGGACCGTCCGCCCTTCCCGATACCGTTCAAGATAGTAGACGACACCGGGTTGATGTGCCGCGCCGACGATGAGGTGAACCTCGTCGGCGGTATCGTTGTGGTAGACGGCGTAGTCAGCCATCCGTTCGTTTCGGGCGTGGGTGACGATCTCCAGTTCCGGGTCGTGTCCTCGGAGCCACTCGCGTTCCAGCGGTTGGGGGAGGAAGTTGCGCTCGTAGTATCGCTGGAGGTCGCCGAGTCGCTCGGGGTTACGACTCGCCTCGTTACTGAGCGCGAACGCCTCGTAGCTCGTGCCGACAGCGAGGTCCGTGTGGGTGGTCAGGAAATCCGCCGCCACGTCGCCGAGGGCACGTTCGAAAGCCTCACCGTACACCGACGTTCCGGAGTCGATGAGCGAGAAGGTGGCCTCCCGAAACGTCTCCGTGACTCCGGGAAGGTTCTCCAACAGCGCGTCGATGCCGGACTCCGAGAGTGCTTCCAGATGTGACGGCGAGTCGAGCTCCGCACACCGCTCCATCGCCCACCGGTAGTCGTCCATTTCACAGGTCGCGGGGAAGTCCTCGAAGTACATCGACCGGATGCCCTGTTCGCAGTAGACGACGGCGCCGCGGTCCTGGAACGCCGAGACGTGTTCACGGAGGAACGACCGCTCCTCGTCGGTTCCGGCGTGGGTGACGCCGTGGACGTGGAAGGCGTGGCCGTCGACGACGACGCGAGTCCCCGGAAGCCCCTCGTTGTCGGCGTCGGATGCCTGCATTCGGCGAATGGCCGCCTCCCACACCGCCTTCGCTCGAAAGTACGCCTCGTGAACCGAATCGGTACCGAAGTGCTCGGCCAACTCCTCGAGGTCCTCGGCGGTTCGAATCGCGTCGATTGGGTCGGGGGAGTCCTCTCGCTCCATCGGGGTCGCTACGTCCGCCCCGGCATTCAAAGCGTCTTCGGTGTGCGTGAGCTATACCCACACAAATGGGAATCAACGCACCGAAGACCACTCACTGGGGGGCGAGAACTAGCAGTGCCGTCGCGTCGGTGACCGCCTTCGGCGAGATATCCTGGTCACCGTCGAACCGAACGACCGACCCGGCATCGAGTCCGTGCGTCGATTCACCGAGAACGAGGTCGAGACGCCCCTCCAGCAGATACAGAACGATGTGTCGGTCGGGGTGTGGGTGGGGTGGTATCTCCTCGCCGGCCGAAAGTGACAGCCGAACCGTCCTGGGTTCGGTTCCCGGAAACACGTTCGCCTGCGGCGTCGAGTCGAGTTCCGAGAGATGGCGTTTCGTGGGCACGTCTGCCGTTCGAACGCCGCCCACCTCCGCTCGTCGCCGAACATGTTCGTGCGTCCCAGTCGCTGGGATTCCGCACAGCCGTTGTTACGTGGTGTGACGAGAATTACCCATGGAGTACGACGACCCCGAAGCAGGCCGCGTCGTTGCCGAGCGAACCCGTGCGTTCATCGACGAGGTGGTCGTTCCGAAGGAGCGTGCCATCGCCAGCGGCGGCGACGTGTCCGCTCACACCGTCAAGGAACTGCGGGACGCTGCACGGGAGTACGAGGTGTACGCACCCCAAATCGACGCCGAGTACGGCGGACTCGGCTTGAGTTTTCGCGAGGCGTTGCCCGTCTTCGAGGCCGCTGGCCGCTCGTTGCTCGGACCACTTGCGCTCCGGGTCGACGCTCCCGACGAGGGGAACATGCACCTGCTGGAACTCGTCGGCGACGGCCTCCAGAAGGAGCGGTATCTCCAGCCGCTCGTCGACGGGACGATGCAGTCGGCCTTCGCGATGACCGAGCCGCAACCCGGTGCGGGGTCGGACCCGAAGATGATTCGCACCCGTGCTCAAAAAGAGGGCGACGAGTGGGTCATCGACGGCCACAAGTGGTGGACGACACAGGGCGTCGAGGCCGACGTGTTCGTCGTGCTCGCTCGAACTGACACCGAGGCCCACCCTTACGAGGGGTGTTCGCTGTTCCTAGTCGACGCCGAGACGCCGGGTGTCGATGTGGTTCGGAACATCCCCCACATGGGTGGCGGGCCGACGGGGAAGAGCCACGCCGAGGTGAAATTCGAAAACGTTCGCGTGCCCGACGAACACCTCCTCGGAGAGGAAGGCGAGGGCTTTGCCGCCGCCCAGCAGCGTCTCGGACCGGCACGGCTGACCCACTGTCTGCGGTTTTCGGGCCTCGCCGACCGCGCCCTCAACGTCGCGGCGGCGTACCTCTCCGAGCGGGAGGCCTTCGGGACGCCACTGGCGGACAAGCAGGCCCAGCGGTTCGCCCTCGCCGATTCGGGGACGCGGCTCCACGCCGCCCGGACGCTGGTCCGCCACGCCGCCGACCGAATCGAAGCGGGCGAGGAGGCACGCACCGAGGTCGCGATGGCGAAGACGTTTACCGCCGAAGTCGTCCAGGAAGCCGTCGATACCGCCGTTCAAGCCTGCGGGGGCAGCGGCATCGGCAAGGACCTCCCGCTGTCGGATTTCTACGAGTCGGTTCGTGCGTTCCGTATCATCGACGGCGCCGACGAGGTTCACAAACGCGTCGTCGCCCGGGAGATGCTCGCCGACCCGCCGACCGAAGAACTCGACGTGCTCCCGACGTTCGAGGGCCGAGGCTTCGAGTAACCGTGTCGACTCTCAGGAACTGGGACGCCGACTGCCGATTGAAACGGACGGGCGCCGTATCGACAGATATGCAGGGTGGACAACGACACACACGGAGGGGACGGAATCGATGACCGCCGACGGGCTGCAGTTGGCTGTCGTCGTGGCGAACACGGTGACGCTCGTCGTCGGCGGGTTCGTGACGCTACTCGCCGTCAGAGCGTACCGGCGAACGGGGTCGCGGTCGCTTCGGGCGCTGTCGGCTGGTCTCGGCTGTATCACGGGTGGAACACTGCTCGGCGGGCTACTGCATCAGTCGGGACTCGCCCCGCTGCTCGTCGGCGTCGCCGTCCAAAGCGGCTCCATCGCCCTCGGCTTTCTGCTGTTGGCGTGGTCGCTTTTCGGCCCGGAGACGGTGTTCGAACGTCGACTCGCCATATCGAGAGACGAGCAGTGACTCAACCCCGGTTTCGGCGTGCCCGGAACACGGCGAGCAACACGACCGTGTGAGCGACGGCGCCGGCCAGCGCCAACCACCGACCACCCACGACGGCCGCCTCCGTTTCTACGAGCAGTCCACCGCACTCCGCGACGACGCCGACGGCGAGCAGGGCGACAGCGAACCCCGCGGTTCGGTCGTCGACGCCCACCGTCGAGGCAACGGTCGGCGGATAGAACTGGTATTCGACGCCGACGACGGCGAGGCCGAGAAAGCCGAGCAGCGCGAGGCGAGCGTGGGCCGCAGCGACGCCGGGACGGATTCCATCGACTGCCATGTGGACGCCGAGCAGTGCGACCGCCGCCGCGGCGACGCCGGCGACGACGGCCACCTGCCAGCAGACGAGCCACCCGAGCCCGGCGAGTACGAACAGCCGCGTCCACCGCGCAGTCGTCGCCGACGCACTCATGGGCGCCGGTTCGGAGCCGGTCCTGAAAGCCGTCGGGGTCGCCGTACCCGTTCAGTCGGCATCGACGGCCGTGGTCGGCGATTCGCCACGGCGCTCCTCGGGAGTAAGATAACACTGCGGGTCCGGACCGAAGAGGCCGTTGCCGGCCGACAGCGCCCGGAGTCGGGAGCCACCGCGGCAAACCTCCTGATACCGACACTCCGCACACCGGCCGCGGAGTCGCTCCGAGCGGTTCCGAAGCGCCGCCAGCAGCGGGTTCGATTCGTCCCCCCAGATGTCGGCGAAGGGCCTGTCGCGGACGTTGCCGAGGCTGTAGGTGCGCCAGAACTGCGTCGGGTGGACGTTGCCGCGAGAGTCGACGGCCGCGACCCGCTCGCCGGCGGGGTCGCCTCCGTTGCGCTCCAGTCGGTCGTAAACGCGCCGGGCGGCCGCCTCGCCGAACCGTTCGCGGGCGTACTCGACGAGGAACCCGGCGTCGGCGTAGTTGCCGACCAGCAGCGTCTCGATGTCGTCGCCCGAGCGATGGGCCTCGACCGTCCGGTCACACAGCGTCCGGACGACTCGGCGGCGCTGGTCGTCGGTCAAGTCGACGCCTTCGAGGTCGGCACCGCGACCGCTGTAGGCGAGGTGGTAGAAACAGAACCGGTCGACGCCGACCGACCGGAGCAACTCGATGACCCCTTCGAGGTCGTCGACGTTCCGGCCGGTGACCGTATACCGCAGGCCGGTCTTGAGGCCGACATCGAGACACGCTTCGATGCCCCCGATAGCGGCGTCGAAGGCGCCGTCGACGCCACGGAACTCGTCGTTGCGCTCGGGGAGCCCGTCGACGGACACTCCCGCGTAGGCGAGTCCCGCTCGCTTCAGCTCGTGGGCGCGCTCGACGGTCAACAGCGTCCCGTTCGTCGACAGCACCGGGCGAAGTCCCTCGTCTGCAGCGTGGGCAACGAGGTCTGTGAGGTCGTCCCTGACGAGGGGTTCGCCGCCGGAAAACAGGACGACTGGGACGCCGTAGTCGGCCAACTCCGAGAGGAGCCGTTTCCCTTCGGCGGTCGTCAGTTCGTCCCCGCCCGGGCGGTCCGGTCCACCCGAACCGGCATAGCAGTGCACACAGCGCAGGTTACAGCTGTTCGTGGTGTTCCAGACGACGACGGGTCGTCGCTGTGGCGCCGTCGAGACGGGGTCGGCGTCGCCGGTGTCGACGTCGTACCGGAGTCGGTTGCCGCCCGCGGCGTGGTCACACAGCAGCGTGCTGACCGAAATCACGTCAGAACCCCTCCGTGGTTGGTGGCTCCTCCTGCGACGCGTCGACGGGAGCGCCCTCGTCGGCCCCGTGGGTGCTGAACCGCGACATCTCCTCGGCGGGACACACCCAGATGTCGGTGGCGTACCACGCGAACAGCCGACTCGCCATTTCGTGGGCCGACTCGGCGCCGCGAGCGCGGACGCTCCCGACGTGACGCATGGGGTCGTCGCCGGCCTCCCGGACGAACACCTCCCACTCCCGGCCAGTGGGTGCCCGTTCGCCACCTTCGGTTCGGCTTCGTTCCGGTCGTTCGACCATGTTAGGTATCGGACCGCCGTCGGCAAATCAGCTTCCCCGAAGATGTTCGCTACAACCGATAACCGCGGGTCAGCCCTCCGTTCCGGAAGACGACCGCGTCCGAATCCCGCCGCTCACCACAGGCCCCCTCCCTCGGAGTCGGGCGTCTGGACGGCGTCCGGAAGGGGACCGTCGTACCCCTCGGGGACGTACGGACACAGCGGGTCGCTTTCGAGTGGGTCGCCGGTGGCTGCGAACGCCCGCGAACGGCTCCCACCACAGACGCCCCGGTAGGAACAGGCACCGCACTTCCCGCGCAACTGCTCGCGGTCCCGGAGGCGCTCGAACAGCGGCGCACTCCGGTAGGTCGAAACCAGCCCCTCTTCTCGGACGTTGCCGGCGGATTTCGGCAGGAATCCCGAGGGGAACACCTCGCCGGTGTGGGAGACGAAGGCGAAGCCGTCGCCGGCGACGATGCCCGACCGTCGACCGAGGCCGTCGGCGGGGCTGTCACCCACTACCGGTTCGGAATTTCCCCGTTGGAGTCCGACGCGGCGGTAGTGTGGTGCTTCGGTCGTCTTCACGCCGAACGGCGCCTCGTCGGCGACTGAGTGGAGCCACTCCATGGCCGGCGTCGGCCACCTCGGCGATTCGGTCGGCCGTCAGCGACGCCGTCCCGCTCGGAGTGAGCGTCATCCGGAGGCCGGCGTCGCTGCCGTAGGCGACGAGGTCGCGAACGTCCTCGCGGACCATCGGGTTACCGCCGGAGAGGACGACCAGTTGCCCGTCTCCGAATCGGCGGGCCGCATCGAGCAGTCGCTTGCCCTCCTCGGTCGTCAACTCCCCCGGGTGGCGCTGGGGACGAGCGGACGCCCGGCAGTGGTCGCAGGCGAGGTCACACGCCTGGGTCAACTCCCAGACGAGGACGAACGGGCGTTCGTCGGTATCGACCGGAGCGGCCGGCGGTCCCTCGGGAGTGGGCGCTTTCCTCGACATACGTCGTCGTTCGTATCGTGCCCCCGAGAGTGCCCCCCCGAACCTGTTCGGGAGAACACACTGGGGTATCCCCCGCCACGTTCCGAATATGTCCGGGACGATGACCGACCCACCGATAGCGGCGTGGCGGCGAGCGCTGGCCGCCCCGGAGGACCGACCGATGGAGTTCCTCGACGTGCGCGAACTCCCGCCGCCGGAACCGCTCCAGCGAACGCTCGAAACGGTGCCGGAACTCGGTGACAGCCTACTGTTGCAGTTGAACGACCGGGCGCCGAAGTTGCTGTATCCCAAACTCGACGACAGGGGGTTGCAGTACGACACGGTGACCGTCGAAGAAGGTGTCGTGACCGCCATCTGGCGGTGAATCCGACTCGGTGACTACTTTTTCGGCAAGTGAGCGACGAACTCCTGGGGGCCGCGCCGTTCGACCTCGTAGCCCGCTGCGTCGAAGGCCTCGACCTCCGCGCTGAACTCGTAGAACAGGGGCTTCGGGTCGTGGTCGTTGCGCATCGTCAGCGTCTCGCCGGCGTCTAACTCCTCGAAGGCCTCGTGAATCGTCGGGTGGCGTTCGGCCGGTGCGAGTTCGCGAACGTCGAGTGTCGACTCGGACATACCCGCCACTGGACGGCGGGTTCGGGTGGACGTTCCCCGGATCATGTTCGGTTCGAGAGCATCGTCGGCGAGTTCGGTGAGCGAACACTCCCGCGGCGTGTCGTAGTAGCCACACTCGAGAGCCGTCAACAACAGTTCGGCCTGCCGCTGTGAGAGCAGTCGCTCGGGTTCGGTGTCCTCGTGGACGGCTTCGACGGTGTAGGAGAGTCCGAACCGGTCGAGTTCCTCCCCGAGCGTTGAGAGTCGGTCGTGGGAGGCTCTGACCTCGATTTCGGCGGTCCCCTCCCGGATGAGTACCGGCGGTTCGATGGGGATGCCCGAGGCCTGCGCCGACAGCAACAACAGGGGTGCGGTCGTCTCGATTTGGACGACGACGCGGCCCGCGGACTGCTGGAGCGGCTCGATGTCCGTGAGTTGTGGATTGTCGACCATAGAGCGGATGACCGGCTCCAACTCGGGGGTAGTAATCTCGACGAGTGCGAACCCCACGTCGTCGGTGGGCATCGTCGCGAGTACGCGAAACGTCGCGTCGGCGTGTGTCGTCGTCACCTTGTGAATCCAGGTTCGCTCCGGAAGGTCGACGGTGAGTTCGGCCCGTGGCATACCCAAAGATACGGAACGCGACGGGAAAGCCCCGGCGACGCCTCCCGGATGTTGGGATTCGACCGCGAGAGCGCCTCGTTCAGCCAGTTCGAACATGTTCGGTTCGGTCCCGTACGGTGGGATGCCCCTCGACGGTCTTTATCCGTCGATACCCTCGCCAGCGCGGTCGCGGTCGGCGCGGCGTTCCTCGCGATTGCCGTGCTCGTCTCGACGCTCGCCCGCGAGAAGACCCACGCCCTCGGCGGCGTGTTGCTCGTGTGGGTGTGGTTCGTCCTCGTCCACGACCTGCTGTCGCTGGGCGTCGTCGCGGCCTTCGAGTTACCGGAGACGGTGCTGAGCGCGTTCGTCCTCACCAACCCCGCGAGCGTCTTCCGCGTGCTCGTGTTGGGTCAACTGGGAACGACCGCGGGAAGCGGGTTCGCGGCCGTCCTCTCGACGACTGGGCTTTCGACGCCGGGACTCGTCGCCGCGCTCCTCGCGTGGTGTGTCCTTCCGGTGGCCGCGGCGGGAGTGGTGGTCTCCCGGCGGCGACTGTAGGGTGTCCCACCCGAACCACGACCCTCGAATCCATCTAGACCGTCGAAGCGCTGACGTACTCGTGGTGCCTGTCTCGAAGTAACGGTACCGCGGGCACCGACGAAACCGAGCGGACCGATAGGCCACGATGACTCACAGCGACCCTGCGACGTACGTTTCCGAGAACCGGTCGGAGCTGGTGCGGACGGCGCTCGACACCCTCGCCGTCGACACGTCGAACCCGCCCGGCGACACGCGCGCGCTCGTCGAGGGAATCGAATCGGAACTCGACGGGCTGGCGGTCGAAACCGAGCGCGTCGCGGTCGACCCCGCGAAGCCGAACCTCCTCGTCCGAGTGCCGGGTGAGGGCAACCGGACGTTCTGTTTCAACGGCCACCTCGATACGGTGCCGTTCGACGCCGAGACATGGGAGTACGACCCGCTCGGCGAGCAAGTCGACGACCGCATCTACGGCCGCGGAGCGACCGACATGAAAGGGCCGCTGGCCGCGATGGTGCTCGCGTTGCGGGCGTTCGTCGAAACCGACGGGAAGCCGCCGGTCGACCTTCTGTTTGCGTTCGTCAGCGACGAGGAGGTCGGCGGCGACGCGGGACTGCCG
>JBMCDV010000002.1:0-16727 GCA_048618255.1 Natronomonas sp.
CCCTCGAACGCCTCGCGAATCTCCGGTGTCGGTTCGCGTTCGACGGCCTCGCGGGCGAACGCCCGAACCTCCTCGATGCGCGACTCCGAGGCGCTCGGATACAGCGTCTCCAATCGCTTCTCGGCGTAGTGGGTGACCGCACGCTCCTGGAGCAGTCCGAGCGCATCGTCGTAGATTTCGCGTGCACGCGCGGTCGCGAGGAAGTCGCCGTCGTCGCCGTGTCGGTCCCGAATCGCGGCGCGAGCGATGCGGGCCGCCCGACCGTCGCTGATGCCGGGTGCCCTCGCCAGCGTCGCCACGTCGCCCGCCGCGAGCGCTGCTTCGGGGTCGTCGAGTTCGGCCAAGCGCTCGGCGGTTTTCGCGCCGACACCCGGAATCGTCTCCAACTCCTCGCGTTCCATCTACACCCTACTGTGCCGGCATGACTCAAAACTCCTATCCTCGACGTGGCGAACCGCTCGCTCACTCCGTTCGCTCGCGGATGCTCGTCCTCCATCGAACCCCTTCGTTTCGTATGGAGAAAGTTATCGCTACTCGCCGACGACGGCCTCGGCTTCCACCTCGACGACGTACTCGGGGCCGATGAGACCCGACACCTCGACCATCGTCGAGGCGGGGCGTACGTCCCCGAAGAACTCGCCGTGAACCTCGCCCACAGTTTCCCAGTCGTCGGCGTCGACGACGTACATCCGGGTTCGAACCACGTCCTCGCGACGACCGCCGGCGTCTTCGATGGCGTCGACGACGATTTCCAGCGCTCGCCGGGTCTGTCGCTCCGGGTCGCCGGGTGCGACGGGGGCGCCGTCTTCGTCGGTCGCTGTCGTTCCCGAAACGAGGATTCGGTCGTCGACTCGCAACGCTCGCGAATAGCCGACCTTTGGCTCCCACTCGGTGCCCGTCGAGATGCGATTGCGTTCCATACGCTTTCTCGGGGCACCGACCGCATAACTCCGACGCGACGGAACTGAAGGCTTTAAACGGATTCCCGCGGAACGCTCACACATGAGTCAGGCCACCAAAGTCATCCTCGGGACGGTCGGCATCTCGGTCGTCGTCGCCCTCGCGTTGCTCGTCGCCATCTCGATTTTGTGAGGCGGGATGTTCGAACCACGTGAACTCGACGGGGAGCTCGAAGCGCTCCGGGAAGCACGGGCTTCCGGGGCAATCGTCCTCGACGTCGAGGGTGACTTCGAGACGCTTCCGCCCGAAGTCGCGGAGAACCTCCTACCGATAGTCGATTCGCTGGACCCGCTTTCGTACCCCGAGACGTGGGTTCCCGACGACGCACCCGAAACGCTGTACCGAATCGCGGGCGGCGAGTTCACCATCGGCGCGCCGGGTGACGGCGGCGTCGCGTGGACTCGACAGACCGACCCGCCGGTCGTGTTCGTCAAACCGAGACTAGAGGGATCACCGAAGGGGTTCGTCGACTTCCTCGTCGCCAACGCCCTGGTCGAAATCGGCACCGGCCTCTCGGAACAGTTCCTCGGATTCTTCGAGGACCGATACGTCGCGTTCGACGAGGCGGTGCCGCTGTCGTCGGCCGACACTTACCAACTCGCCGCGGCGCTGTTCGACGCTTACGTCGGCCTGCACACTCGCGGTGTCTTCGAGACGTGGTCCGAGGAGTTCCCGAAACTCTACGGCGAGTGGGTCGACGCCGGCGAGCGCCTCGAACCGCGGCTGTCGGGGCTTTCGGGCGATGTCGCGAGCGGACGCACCGACTTCGCCGATGCCGCCGAACTGGCCTGTGCGGCGGTCAAACACGACGTCGAGATTCCGACGCCGTTCGCGGCACTGAATACGAGTGCGTATCGCGACCACGGCGCCGATTTCGCTGTCCGGTGGGCCGAAAAGACGTTCGAGGCGCTGGGAGAGGAGTGAGTTCGTCGACTACTGGAACGCCTGGAAGCCGGTGAGGTCCTGGCCGAGGATGAGGGTGTGGATGTCGTGAGTGCCCTCGTAGGTGTAGACGGTTTCGAGGTTCGTCATGTGGCGCATCGGGGAGTAGTCGGCGGTGATACCGTTGCCACCAATCATCTCGCGGGCGATGCGTGACTGGTCGCGGGCCATACGGACGTTGTTGCGCTTGGCCATCGAGACGTGCTCGGGCCGCAACTCGCCGCGCTCTTTGAGGTCGGTCAGTCGGTAGATGAGCAGTTGTGCCAGCGTAATCTGGGTCGCCATCTCCGCGAGTTTGTCCTGTTGGAGTTGGAACCGTGCGATGGGACCGCCGAACTGCTCGCGGTCGGTGGCGTACTGGCGGGCCGTCTCGAAGCAGTCCCGTGCGGCGCCGACGGCACCCCACGCGATACCGAACCGCGCCTGGGTCAGACACGAAAGCGGCCCCTTCATGCCTTCGACGCCCGGGAGCACGTCGCTTTCATCGACTCGCACGTCGTTGAGGTGGATTTCGCCCGTAATCGACGCGCGAAGGGAGAGTTTCTCGTCGATTTTGTTCGTCGTCACGCCGGCTTTGTCGGTGTCGACGAGGAATCCGCGGACGGTGTCGTCGTCGGAGCGGTCCTTCGCCCAGACGAGGGCCACGTCGGAGATGGGGGAGTTCGTAATCCAGGTTTTCGCGCCGTTGAGGACGTAGCCGTCGCCGTCGGCTTCGGCGTGGGTTTCCATCGCCGAGGGGTTCGAGCCGTGTTCGGGTTCGGTGAGACCGAAACAGCCGACTTTTTCGCCCGTCCCGAGGTCCCAGAGATACTCCTCTTTCTGTTCCTCGCTGCCGAAGGAGTGAATCGGGTACATGACGAGGGCGCCCTGGACGGAGGCCATCGAACGAAGCCCGGAGTCGCCCGCTTCCAGTTCCTGCATCAGGACGCCGTAGGCGCGCTCGGAAAGGTCCGGCAGGCCGTAGCCATCGAGGTTCGGCGCGTAGAAACCCAACTCGCCCATCTCGGTGATGAGTTCCTTCGGGAAGGTACCCTCTATCCAGTGTTCGCCCACGTCGGGCTTGACGCGGTCCTCGACGAAATCACGAGCGGTGTCTCTGACCATCCGCTCTTCTTCGGTGAGATCCGCTTCGAGGTTCACGTAATCCAGCATACCAACCCCTTAGAGTGCACCACTAAAAACGCTCGGCCACGCAGTCGGAGTTGTCGACGGCCGCTCGGGGAAGAAATCAGTCCCCTGCAGTAGGTTCGGGTGCGTGAGTCACCGCTTGTCGAAAGTTTTCGAAGATGTCCTTGGCCGCCAGCGCCTCGGCGTAGCGCTCCTCGGTGATATCGGCACAGACGGATTCGACTCTCTCCTCTGGGAGGTGGTCCTTCCCGCGGACGACGGATTCGGCGGTTTCGGGGTCGTACTCGGGGTGGGATTGCAGTCCCCACACGCGGTCGTGACGGAAGCCGTGGATGCCGTAGTCGTTTTCGGCGATGCGGTCGGCCCCGTCGGGGAGGTCGGTCACCGCATCCGAGTGCGTCGTGAACACGGTGAACGACTTCGGGACGCCCTCGAAGATGTCGTCACCGGCGTGTTCGACCGTTCGGTAGCCGAGTTCGTACTCGCCCATCGATTCGACGGTGCCTCCGAGGGCGTCGGCGAGCAACTGGTGACCCCAACAGATGCCGAGCGCCGGCAGGTCCCGTTCGATTGCACCGCGAACCCACTCCCTGGTCGCGTCTATCCACGGTTCGTCGTCGTACACCGACGAGCGCGACCCGGAGACGACGAGGCCGTCGAAGCCGTACCCTTCGGGAAGTCGGCCTTCCGAGACCCCGAACACCGAGAGGTCGGCGTCGAGATCCCGTCGGAAGTTTCGTGGGGTGTTGGGATCGCCGTGGGAGGCGTCCAACAGCGCGATACGTGGTCGCATTATCGCTCGGTACTGCCCACATATATAAAAGGACCGTGCCATCGGGAAGCTTCGCATCGAACTGTGACATCGCTCGTCCGGCCGAACCGTCGCTCAATCCCCGTCAGCGACCGTTTCGTCGATAAAATCGTCTATCGCGTCCGTCACTGCGGTGGCGTGTTCGAGGAAGCAGAACCGCTTGCCCTCGACGGGCTCGAAGCGACCCTTCGGGAGGTCATCGGCGAGCTCCCGCCCCGAATCGAGCGAAACGACTGGGTCGTCGACGCCGTGACACACCAACGTCGGCAGGGTCAGCTCGTAGAGGGGGCCGGCCTCGAAGGAACGGACTGCTTCTAGATGGCCGGTTCGGGCCTCGCCGGTGGCGTCTTCCTCGCGACGCCACTCGACGATACGGTCTATGAGTCCAGTTTCGGCGCGGAACTGCTCGGAAAACGCCAGCGACAGCGACTCCCGAAGGCGCGTCGGGTCGGCCGGATGCAGTGTCGCCAGTGTCTCGCCGTCGACGTGGTCACCCGAAGCGGCCGCGCCGAACAGCGCAAGTGAGCGGGCACGGCCGTACTCCCGAGCGTATCGGAGTGCGACCATGGCACCGAGGCCGGCGCCGACGAGGTGGACGCGCCGAACGTCGGCGGTGGCGAGGACGGCCTCCAGGTCGGCGGCGAACCGGTCGACGGTGTACGGTGTCGCCGAATCGGAGCCGTCGGTACCGCGTGGCGCGTAGACGAGCGTCCGATACGGTCCCGTCAGCGATGGGGCCTGCCACCCCCACAGCCACGGGCCGCTCGCGGCGTCGGGGACGAAAACCACCGTCGGTCGGCCGTCGTCATCGCCGGCGAGTTCGTAGTACAGGGTCGTCCTGTCGGTCGTAACCGTCGGCATACGTGCTCCGAGGGGCGGTAGCCTCAAGCGCGTTGTGTCTCGCCGGCGGCGGTCCGGACGCCTTCGCCGGCACACACTTGCCGCCGGCGGGCCAAGCCCGTGACATGACTCCCGAAGAACTCCGCGCGGATATCCCGGCGTGTGCGGACTGCGTGTACCTGAACACGGGTGCGAGCGGGCCGAGTCCCCGCCACGTCGTCGAGGCCACGGTCGAGGCCCAGCGGAGCCACGAGTTCGACGCCTGCCGGAGTGACCACTACGAAGCCGCCGCCGAGACGAAGGACGCCGCCCGGGAGCACATCGCCGAGTATCTCGGCTGTCGCCCCGCCGACGTGGCGCTCGTCGCTTCGACGGGCGACGGCATCAGCCGAATCGCCAACGCAATCGAGTGGAGCGCCGGCGACCGGGTGATTCGGACCGACCTCGAACACCCCTCCGGCGTCCTCCCGTGGCGCCGCCTCGAAGAGGAGGGCATCGACGTCGTCACCGTCCCCTGTCCCGACGGGCGACTCCCGATGGACGCCTACCGGGAGGCCGTCGCCGACGCGCGGTTGGTCTGTCTCAGCTCGGAGAGCTGGCTCCACGGAACGCGACTGAACGTCTCGGAGGCGGTCGACATCGCCCACGACGCGGGAGCGCTCGTCGTCGTCGATTCGGTCCAGACCGTCGGCCAACACCCCATCGACGTGACGGAGTGGGGTGCCGACGCGGTGTGTGCCTCGGGGCACAAGTGGCTGCTCGGGCCGTGGGGTGCGGGTTTTCTGTACGTCGCCCCCGACTCCCTGGAGTCGTTCCGGCCGCGACACATCGGCTACAGCGGGACGGTCGACCCGACGGGTCCGGACCTCGAGTACAAACCCGGGGTCGCTCGCTTCGAGGTGTCGACCAGTTCGGTCGCGCCGTACGCCGGTCTCGTCGCCGGCCTCGATACGCTGGACGAAATCGGATTCTCGACCGTCGAGTCGCGAATCGAGCGGTTGACCGACCGGCTGAAGGCGGGGCTGGACGACCGACTCGTCTCGCCGCAGACCTACGAATCCGGTCTCGTCGCGTTCGCGGTCGACGACGCCGAAGGCTTCGTCGCCCGAGCGAGCGAGGCGGGTGTCGCGGTCCGCGACGTTCCATCGGGCGACGTTCGCGCGTCGGTCCACGTCTTCAACACGGCGGCTGACGTCGACGCGCTGTTGGAGTTGTTGTGAAACTGTAACGTTCACGGTCCTTCACGGGCGAAACCTCGGTTTTCGGGCGCCCGAGCGGTTCTTCCTCGCGGTTCGGCATTGGTTCACACGCTATTATTATGTGTGTCGGGTCCAACCTACCTGACATGCCGGAATGCCAGAACTGTGGCGCGTTCGTGACGGCAGCGTACGCACGGGTTTTCACGCCGAACGGGGTCGAGAATCCACGCGTCTGCCCCCAGTGTGAAGACAAGATTCGCGACGGCTCGGACGTTCGCGAGGCGCGTTCGACTCGTCGCACCTGACCGGCACCGGGTTCTAACCGTTCTCTTCGTCTCTCGAAACACCCGACGACACCGTTATCGACTCGCTTCCAGCAGTTCCAGCGCCCGCTCCAGCAGTTCCTCGGCGCGGTCGGCGTCCCGTGCCTCGGCGGTGACCCTGACGAGTGGCTCCGTCCCGCTGGCCCGCACGAGGAACCACCCTTCTTCGGTTCCGACCCGGACGCCGTCCATCGTCTCCACGTCGTCGTAGGCGTCGTGGACGCGCCGTTCGACGCCGTCCATCACGGCGGTTTTGTCCTCGCATTCGACGTTCGCCCGCCGAATCGGATACGTCGGGATGTCGTCGATGCGCTCCGAAAGCGGTCGGTCGGCGGCCAGAGCGGCGATTCGTGCGGCCGCCAGCGGGCCGTCGGGACACAGCGTCTCCTCGGGCCAAATCCACGCCCCCGAGGGTTCGCCACCGAAGGCCACGCCCGGTTCGGCGGCGGCCTCCGAGACGAAGGCGTCGCCGACCGGCGTTCGGACGACGCCCACGTCGCGCTCGGCAAGGAAGTCCTCGACGGCGAGGCTGGTGTCGACCGGGATGGCGACGGAATCGCCCGCCTCGGCGGCGTCGGCGGCGAACAGAGCCAGCAAACTGTCCCCCGAGAGGAAAGTGCCGTCGTCTGCGACCGCTCGCATCCGGTCGGCGTCGCCGTCGTGGGCGATTCCGAGGTCGTAGTTGCCGCCGCCGACGAGACCCGAGAGCGCGGTGCAGTTCTCGGGAGTCGGTTCCGAGGGCCGTCCCGGAAACCGACCGTCCGGTTGGGCGTTCAGCGTCTCCACGTCACAGCCGGCCGCAACGAGGGCGTCGGCGCTGATTCCGCCCGCACCGTTGCCGAGGTCGACGGCGACAGAGAGGTCGAGCGCGTCCGGCCCGCCCGCAGCCTCGACGAGCGCCTCGACGTGTCGCTTCCGCTCGTCGCCCGAGATTCGGGTTCCCAGGCCGTCCCACGCGGTCAACTCGGGGTCGTCGGCCTCCACGCGCTCGGTGATTCGCTCGCGGTCGGCGATGCCGTAGGCCTGTCCCGTCGGTTGCCACAGTTTCAGCCCGTTGTCCTCGGGTGGGTTGTGACTCGCAGTCACGACGACGCCCGAATCGGCGTCCCGCCACGCGACGGCGCGGCCGACCGTCGGCGTCGCCGCCACGCCCAAATCGATTACGTCGGTTCCCGTCTCTCGGAGGCCGGCGGTCAGCGAATCGACGAGGAGTACGCCGCTGTCACGGGCGTCACGACCGACGACGACCCGGTCGGTCTCGGCGCCGACCGCCCGCCCCACCTGCAGCGCCAACTCGGCGGTCACGACCTCCCCTACGGGTCCGCGAATACCGCTCGTTCCGAACATACTCCGAACTCGCGGGCCGGCCTCAAAACCCTAGCCGTCCGGCTTACTCCTCGGGAGACCACTCGCAGGCGTCGCCGTACGTCAACGCCTCCTCGTCGATGTATGCGGAGAGACAGGCGAAGTTGCAGAAACCGCCGACGGGAACGCGTTCGTCGTCCTCGGTCGCCTCGACGAACACCGGGTCGTAGTTCGCGAGGTCGCTGCCGCAGTAGGGACACTCCATGTCCCGATTCGGGGTCGCCACCGCAAGGGCTTTTTCCGCGTCGGCACGACTCGCGCACATGAAACAGCAGGGCGGAACCGACGACGCCAAGCGCCGTGCGGGCGAGAGCGCCGCCGATGCCGTCTCCGACGGCGCGGTCGTCGGCCTCGGGACGGGGTCGACGGCCGCCTACGCCATCCGGGAACTCGGTCGGCGGGTGGATTCGGGCCTCGACGTCCGCGGTATCCCGACCTCACACGGCGCTCGCCGCCTCGCTCGGGAGGTGGGAATCCCGCTGACGACGCTCGCGGAGGCGACGCCCGACGTGGCCATCGACGGCGCCGACCAGGTGTCCGAATTCGAGTTGATAAAGGGGGGTGGTGCGGCTCACGCCCGGGAGAAACTCGTCGACAGCGCCGCCGAGCGGTTCCTCGTCGTCGTCGACGAGACCAAACTGACCGAACCGCTCGATGCGGCCGTCCCGGTCGAGGTTCTCCCCGATGCGGTCCCCGTCGTCGAGCGGGAACTGGAAGCACTCGGTGGAACGCCGGAACTCCGCGCCGCCGAACGGAAGGACGGCCCCGTCGTCACCGACAACGGCAACCTCGTCGTCGACTGTGCGTTCGGCGCTATCGCCGATGCGGGGGCGCTCGCGTCCGACCTCTCGGCGGTGCCGGGCGCCGTCGAACACGGGTTGTTCGTCGGATTGGCCGACGAGGTTCACGTCGGTGGCGACGACGCCGTCGACGTGCGCCGATAAGCGGGCGAACGACGGCGCCGCTGCCGGCGGTCGCTGCGTCGAAAAAACGGAACGGAGGTTCTCGACCTTACAGGTCGCGCGGCTGGACCGTCTTCCGGTCGTTGGCCTCGGCACGCCGGGCGGCGTCCTCGAGGATTTCCTCGACTTCCTCATCGAGGGCGTCGTAGAAGTCGGAGGCGACGTTCATGTCATCGAGCGCTTCCTTCACAGCGGCTTTGACGATTAGGTCTGCCATACAAGCCGCGGTTTGTCCGGGGTCCTTTATATAAGTTCCCAATCGAGGGCAGTCTCGCCGCTTCTACTGCCGGTTTAGCCGTGAAGAACCGGGATGAACCTGCCCGTAGTTCCCCGGATTAGGTAACCTTTGTGGCCAGTCGGCTCCGACGCGGGCCGTTCGGGCGGTAAGTCCCGTCTCGCGCGCGCTGACGGTAATTCGAGGTTTCGACCACGGACGGAACCGCGAGAGTTTCCCGTTCGGGACTACGAACGTCTCCCATGCGCGATATACTCGATGCGGTCGCCGACGGCGAACTCTCGCCCGCCGAGGCACAGGCGGAACTCAGCGGGTACGCACGAACGGAGGCGGGGCGGTTCGACGCCGCACGGGAATCCAGAACCGGAATCCCCGAAGCGATACTCGCGGCGGGCAAGACGCCCGAGGAGACGGCGTCGATGGCGGCCGCGGCCGTCGAGACGACCGGGACCGCGTTGGTCACGCGAGCAGACGACGACGCAGTCGACGCCTGCCGAACCCGGTTGGCCGAGGCGGCCCCCGATGCCGACATCGAACGGGACGCCCGCGCTCGGACGCTCGTCGTTCACGCCCCCGACTATGAGGCGCCGGACCTCGATGCGAACGTCACCGTCGTCACGGCGGGGACCTCCGACGTCGCCGCTGCGGGGGAGGCCGCGGTCGTCGTCGAGGAGATGGGCGCGACCGTCGAATTCGTCGACGACGTGGGCGTCGCGGGTATCGCCCGACTGTTCGACCGTCTCGAAGAACTCCGTGCGGCGGACGCGTTGGTCGTCGCGGCGGGCCGGGAAGGCGCCCTTCCGACGGTCGCCGCGGGGCTCGTCGACGTGCCGCTCATCGGGCTGCCCGTCTCGACTGGCTACGGCCACGGCGGGCGCGGCGAGGCCGCCCTCGCCGGTATGTTACAGTCCTGTACGCCGATTACGGTCGTCAACGTCGACGCGGGCTTCACCGCCGGCTCCCAGGCGGGGCTCATCGCGCGGACGGTGTCTTCGGCCCGTTCGGACTCCTAACGCGACTGTGCTAACACGGCGGAAAACCGGCTTTATGGTACCGTTTGGCGAGGGTATTTGTGTCTAGAGGTCCAACTAAAAGGTAGCCGACAAGGGATACCCGCGTCGGCGGCCAGCATGCCCAGGTGTGACCACTGTGACGCGCACGTCTCCGACCGGTTTGCCAGGGTGTTCGCGGACGAAGGCGGACGGGTGCACGCCTGTCCGAACTGCTCTGCGAACGCCGGCATCGCCGAGGTTTCGCGAGACCGTGCCCACGAGTAACGGCCCTGCGGTCGTAGCACCGTGTTCCAACCACAGGGTGCCTCGTTCTACCGACGCCGACAATGAGTAGCGACTCCGTCGACCACTACGTGTACGTCATCGAGTGCGACGACGGGTCGCTGTACACCGGCTACACGACCGACGTACAGCGGCGGGTCCGCGAACACGACGCCGGCGATGGCGCGAAGTACACCCGCGGTCGCACGCCGGTCGAACTCGTCTACACCGAATCCTTCGACTCGAAATCCCGGGCGATGTCCCGGGAGTACGAGCTGAAACAGCTCTCACGGGCCGAAAAGGAGCGACTCGTTTTCGAGGACTGAGACCTCAGCCGTCGCTTCGCTCGTAGCGGTTCCGAATCAGTATCGCCGTCGCGTTCATTCCGATGAGCACCACGAGCAGGACGACGACGCCGGCGGCCATCACGCCGTACTGGAACTCGGGCTTCGCGGAACTGGACCACGCGTAAATCTGCATCGGCATGGCGCTGACGCGGTCGAACAGCGCCGTCGGCGGGCTGAAGTTCGTCGTCGGCGCACCGATCATGATGAGCGGTGCCGTCTCGCCGATGGCTCGCCCCAACGAGAGGATGGTCCCGGTGAGGATGCCGGGCATCGCCTCCGGAAGGACGACGTTCTTGGTCGTCTGCCAGTGGGTCGCACCCATTCCGTAGGAGGCCTGTCGCATGTCGTCGGGGACCGACCGGATGGCTTCCTGTGCGGAGATGACGACGATGGGAAGGATGAGAAGCGACAGCGTAATCGAGGCGACGACGACGGTCCCGAAGCCGAGTCCGAGGAGGTTGACGAACAGTCCCAACCCGAGCAGGCCGTAGACGACGGATGGAACGCCCGCGAGGTTCGAGATGTTGACCTGAATGAGTCGCGTAATCGCGCCGACGGCACCCGTATCCGAGGTGTAGTCTTCGAGGAAGACGGCGGTGCCGACGCCGAGGGCGAACGACAACACGGCGACCATGGTGATGACGAATATCGAACCGATGATGGCGGGATACAGACCGGCTTCGGACGCAATCGGCGAGGGGGCGCTCGTGACGAAGGAGGCGTCGAGCCACGGGTCGGGGCCGGCGACGCCCCAGGCATCGACGAGAAGTGTCCCGACGACGATGCCGGCACCGATGAGCACTGGCAACAGAAGGCCACCCTGTCCACGGCGCTGTTGGACGATTCGGTCGGTGTACAGTCCGGCCGGAACCGCGGCGGTGACGAACAGCAGGACGACTCCGTTGGGGCCGACGCCGAGCGTTCCGGCACCGAAACCGGCTGCGACGGCCCCACCGACGGCGAGGACGAAGGCGAGCGAAGCGGCGACGGTGCCACGCCGACGGGCAACGATGACCGCGGCGGCGACGCCGACCGGAACGGCCAGCGTCCAGACGAAGATGAGCCACGTACTCGGGAAGACGACCAGCACGCCTCGGAGGGGCCACGAGGCGAGGATTCCGGCGATGCCGACGACCGGGGCGAGGTAGACGAGCCGGTCGTATCCCCTGAGTTTGGCTGCGGCGTAGATACCGACCGCGGGAAGAATGCCGACGGAATACGCGAGGAACCACTGGTAAACGTCGACCAGCACGAACAGCGCGATGATAGCGACGGCGATTCCCATGCCGCCGACGATACGTCCGAGCAGGCCCATTCCGACGGCGCCGAGGGGCCGCTGGAGCCCCGCGTACGCAGCGTAACTCCCAATGGGGACGGCGACGACGAACATGTACGCGAGCGGCCACGAGAGCCGCGGTACCGACAGCCCCACTGCCGAGAGCAGTTGGAAGACCCCGAAGACGGCGACCATGCCGCCACCCAGTCCTAGCAGCGTCCGTTTCGTCACCTGGCGGTCGTCGGCGCTGTACAGCAGGAAGGCGAAGACGGGGACGACCAACGTGAGGAAATACGAGAGGAACCACTCCTCGCTCGCCGAGGCGAGGTCGAAGGCGTCGATGGTGACGTAGACGAGCAACACCGCGAGCGCGAGGATGCCGATGACCGACGCGGTCAGCGACAGCGCCTCGAACACCAATCCCTTGATTTTGCTCACGTCGCCGAAGCCCTCGACGGTTCGGTTTTCGGTCGCCATCTCAGTACTCCTCCCGGTAGCGTGCCGCGACTCGGTCGCTTACGATGTTCATGAGTAGCGTAATCGCGAACAGCGTCAGTCCGATAGCGAAGAGGCTGTCGAAGGCGATGGTGCCGCCGGTGAAGTCGCTGCCAGCGATCTGTACCATCGCGACGGTCATGGTCTGTCCCGGTTCGAGCAACACGTCTGCGGGGTGGATGAAGGGAATCCCGAACAGTCCCGACTGGACGGTCGGCAGTCGTGCCTGTGCACCCATGGCGACGACGACGATCATCGTCTCGCCGATGGCGCGTGACACCGCCAGGATGTACGAGGAGGCGATGCCGGAAACGGCCGCGGGGACGACGACGCCGGTCGAGACCTCGAACTTCGTCGCGCCGAGGCCGTAGCCCGCCTGTCGGAGCTCGTCGGGAACGGCGTTCATCGCGTCCTCGCTGATAGAGGAGACCATCGGAATCGTCATGATGCCGACCATCAGCGACGCCGATAGCGCGTTGAACGTGCTGATTCCGGGGAACAGCGTCGCCCGTAGCGCGGGCGTGACGTAGACGAGTGCGAAGTAGCCGTAGACGACCGTCGGCACGCCGGCCAGTATCTCCAACAGCGGCTTCAGTATCGACCGCGTGCGCGGGTCGGCGTACTCAGAGAGGTAAATCGCGGTGAGTGTTCCGATGGGCAGGGCGATGACCGCCGCGGTGATCGTGACGACGATGGTGCCGAACACCAGCGGCACGATGCCGAATATCTCGTTGCTCGGACTCCACTCGAAGCCAGTCAGGAAGTCGACGGCCGAGTACCTGGTGAAGAACGCGGACGCGTCGACGAACAGCGTGACGACGATACCGACGGTCGTAAGCACCGACAGCAGCGCACAGACGGCGAACACCCCGCCGTAGGTTCCCTCGCGAAATCGTTGCCAGCCGTCGGACCGCTTCAACTCGGGTCCATCGGGGGCGTCGCTCACGGTTCGTCCCTCCGGAATCGGCCACTCCGGTCAGCGGTCCGGTCCATCGTATCTATCGACTAGTCCTGCGCTTCCTGTATAGCCGTTTCGAGACGGTCCATCACTTCGCTCTGCTGTTCGTCGGTCAGCGGAACGTAGCCGACCTGTCCGGCGACGAGTTCCTCGTTACCGGCCTGCTCGACGAAGAAGCGGGCGAACTCGGCGACGTGCTCTTCGGCCAGCGAGCTCTTGGAGGCGTAGGTGAAAAGCGGCCGCGACAGCGGCGTGTACTCGCCGTTCGAGGCCGTATCCAGCGACGGTTCCACACAGCCGTCTCCGCCGTCGACCTTCAGGGCCGTCACCTGGTCGGGGTTGTTGAAGTAGTACGAGAAGCCGAAGTAGCCGATGGCGTACTCGCTGCCCCGAACCCCCTGGACGATGGTGTTGTCGCGTTCGGTCGCCTGGTAGTCGTCGGTGTGGTCGCCACTCTCGCCGTTGACGGTCTCGGAGAAGTAATCGAAGGTACCGGAGGTTTCGGCGGCCCCGTAGCGTTCGATCTCCTCGTCGGGCCAGTCGTCGCGGACCTCGCTCCACGTCTCAGCGGCGTCTTCGCCCCAGATTTGGGCGAGTTCGTCGACGGTCACACAGCCGTCCTCGATGAACTCGTTGTCGTTGTTGACGACGACGGTGAGGGCGTCGGTCGCCGCCTGCAGTTCGACGGGCTCGACGTCGTTGTCGGCACAGAGTTCCTCCTCCTCCGCTTGGATGGGGCGGCTCGCGTTGTTGAAGTCGGTCTCTCCCGGACAGAAGAAGTTCGAGAAGCCGCCACCGGAGCCGGTCGAACTGATGTCGGTACTGACGTCCGGGTGCTCGGATTCGAAGGCCGCGGCGACGGCCTCCATCAGCGGGAAGACGGTACTGGAGCCGGCGATGGCGATTTCGCCCGAAAGCGAGCCACCGTCACCGTTGCCGTTACCGTCGCCGTTACCGTCGCCGTTTCCGTTGCCGTTACCGTTCCCACCGTTGCCGGGCGTTTCGGTACAGCCCGCAAGTCCCCCAGCGGCCAGCGCTGCTCCGGAGAGCAGGAACCGTCGTCGGCTACTCGATTCGAACCCACCGCGACCGCCGTTCGGATCGTCTGTCATCACCCGAACCCAACAGGCAATCGAATAAGAAGGGTGCTATGTTGTCTATATAGATTTATACAGTAGTACATTGGAAACACGTCTCACCGTGTACGGGTGGCTGTGTCCGACGGCCGTATCGGCCCATTGGTCTGCAGTAGCCCGATTACTTGTCGACGAATACGTTCGAGTGGTGTGTTACCGTCTATCGAGAACCGATTGCTTGGGGACTAGCTGTTCCGAATCGGCTCGGTAGCCCGGAGCGAACCTGACTTCCCGCGTTGACTATATATCCGTGATAACGGTACAGGTTCTCGACCGACTCGGCGGCCACGCGCTCGGCGTCGCTGCCCGCGGGTTGGACTCCATCGACAACCCCCGTGTGTTACTCGACGATGTCGATTGCGGGTCGGCCAGGTTCGGCCCTACCGGTAACCTCGTCGTCGGCCTCTTCGGCGGTCAACACCCGCACGTCGGCGTCGAACTCCCGTTCGACGAGCCACGCGGCGGCCTCCAGTGCCTCGAACTCGGTGTCGGGGTCGAGTGTTCGCTGGAGCGCCTCCCGGTTCTCCTGGAGGTCCTGTCCGTAGGCAGCGGCGTCGTCGCCGTGGCGTTTGATTTCATCGTGTTGCATCAACTCGCCGATGACGTTCGGCGCGTCGCTGTCGATGGCGATTTCCAGCGCCTCGTGTTTCCAGTCGGGCGTGACGACGATGTCGATTCGCTCGGGGTCGTCGATGCCGGCCACCTCGCTGATTTCGCGGACGTCCTCGCGGGTGTTCTCGACGAGTCGGCGGCGCTTCTCGACGGTTTCGCGGTCGGCCGCGGCGTCGGGCCAGTCGGCGTCGACGGCGAAGCCGTCGTAGCCTAACTCCTCCCACAACTCCTCACAGACGTGCGGCGTGACGGGCGCCAGCAGCTTCACGGCCGTCTCCAGTCCGCGCTCGAAGACCGAGGCGTTGACCGCCGTGTACTCCCGGTACTGCCGGAGGGTCCCGACCAGCGACTGGGCCTCCCGAAGCGCCGTGTTGAACGTCAACTCGTCGTACTCCTCGCCGGCAATCGTGACGGCGGCCTCGATTTCGCTTTCGACGTAGCCGGCGACCGAACCATGGTCGTCGGTTGCCTCGATGTCGCCCGCGGTGAACGCCTCGGTCACGTCTTTCAGTCGCGTCAGGAAGGCGTAGGCCGACTGGACGCCCTCTTCGGTCCAGTCGAAGTCCCGCTCGGGTTGGGCGGCCTGCATCATGAACAGGCGGGCGGTGTCGGCACCGTACTCCTCGACGATTCGCTGCGGGGAGACGACGTTGCCGACGGACTTCGACATCTTCTCGCCCTCCAACTGCACCATCCCCTGTGCCAGCAGGTTCTCGAACGGTTCGCGATGGGTCAGTCCCTCGTGGTCGGCCAGCGTCTTCGTGACGAACCGGCTGTACAGCAGGTGCATCACGGCGTGTTCGATGCCGCCGACGTACTGGTCGACCGGCATCCAGTCGTTGGCCCGTTCGAGGTCGAACGGCGCCTCGTCCAGTTCGGGCGAGACGTATCGCAGGAAGTACCACGAGGAGTCGACGAAGGTGTCCATCGTGTCCGTCTCGCGGGTCGCCTCCCCGCCGCAGTCCGGACAGGTCGTCCGTTTCCACTCGTCGGCTTCGTCCAGCGGGTTCCCGGTCGTGTTGACGAACTCCGGCAGTTCGACGGGCAGGTCCTCCTCGGGAACGAGTACGGGGCCACAGTCGTCACAGTGGACGACCGGAATCGGCGTCCCCCAGTAGCGCTGTCGGGAGATACCCCAGTCGCGCAGGCGGTACTGGGTGTCGGTTTCGGCGCTGTCGATGTCTTCGGTCAAGCGCTCGCGGGCGGTCTCGCTGTCCAACCCCGAGTACTCCCCGGAGTTGACCAACACGCCGTCGTCGGTGAAGGCCTCGTCGCTGACGTCGGGAACCTCGTCTTCGCTGGGTGCGATGACCGGTTCGATGTCGACGCCCATCTTCTCGGCGAAGTCGTGGTCGCGGTGATCGTGTCCGGGGACGCCCATCAGCGCACCGGTCCCGACGTCGGACAGCACGAAGTCGGCGACGAAGACGGGAATTTCCTCGCCCGTCATCGGGTTCGTCGCCGTCAACTCCGTCTCGACGCCGTTCGGTTCGTCGCCGTCGGGGTCGGCCTCGTGGTGGACGAACTCGTGGACGGCGTCGTCTTCTTCGAGTAACTGCTCGCTGATGGGGTGGTCCGGCGCCAGCGCGAAGAACGTCGCGCCGAAGATGGTGTCGACACGCGTCGTGAAGGCTTCGACGGGGCCGTGGTCCTCTATCTCGAACTCCAGTTTGGTCCCGTACTGCCGTCCGATCCAGTTGTGCTGCATCTGCCGGACGGAGTCGGGCCATCCCTCCAGTTCGTCGATGTAGTCGACCAGTTCGTCGGCGTACTCGGTGATTTTCAGGAACCACTGGTCGAGTTCGCGCGATTCGACGGGCGTGTCACAGCGCCAGCAGAGTTCGTCGTCGCCTTCGACCTGTTC
>JBMCDV010000003.1:0-14873 GCA_048618255.1 Natronomonas sp.
GAGACGAACCACGGGTTCTCGGTGGCGCGCTCGCGGAGTTCCGACTCGTCGAGTCCCTCGTGGGTCTCCTCCGGAAGCGCGAACGTGTAGCCGGCGTCGGTCTCCGCGACGTGGAGGCCATCGCAGTCGACACCCTCGTCGGCGGCCGCCACCAGGGCGTCGAGTTGTGTGTCGTTCACGTCAGTCCCCCACGCTCGCGCCGTCGGCACCCGCCACGCGGGTCCGGCGTCGAATCTCCTCGATTGCGTTCCCGACGTCGGCACCCGCGTCGGCGGCACGCTCGATGATGACGTCGGCGGTCAGCGCCTCGGTGCCGACGGCGCCGGCGTACCAGATGCGATGCCCCTCGACTTCGGCGGGCGTCTCCCAGCCCGTCCGGTAGTCGTCGGTCAGTCCCATGTCCTCGGGGATGTCCTCCTGTGTGTGATAGCCGTCGGCGACGAACAGCGGGACGACGACGATGTCCTCGCTCTCGAAGAAGTCGGTCACGTCGTCGATTTCGGGGTCCTCGTCCATGAACAGCGCCTTCACCTCGTCGAAGCGGCCCATCTCGCCGATGCGCTCGGCGTGGTACTCGATTGCCTTCGCGGAGTTCTCGTTGCGCTCGGTGCCGTGGCCGACGACGGCCAGTCCGAATCCCGGTCCGACTTCGGGGTCGTTGGTCACCGTCTCGGCTCTGCGGACGATGACATCGCTCATCGCGTCGTGAGTGCCGACTGGACCGCAGTAGTGGACCGTCTTCTCCACGTCGCCGGCCTCCAGGGTGCTGTGGGTCGCACTCGTGCCGTCGGAGTCCCACTCGGATACGTCCCAGCCGTCGAGGCGGAGCTCTCGGGGGATGACCTGCTCGGTGAAGTACCCCTCCGAGATGAAAAGCGGGACGACGTACACTTCCTCACTTTCGAGGGTCCGAAGCACCTCGCGGAACGATGGCTCTTCCTTCCAGAAGGCGGTCCGGACTTCGTCGAAGACGCCGGCCGCACGCACGGTGTCGGCGTGCTCGTAAGTGGGCGTACTCGCGTCCGGGTTCAGATGCGACCCGTGGGCGACGATGACGAGCGCTTGCATACCCGAAGGAACGACCAGCGCGCTCTTAGGGGCTTCGCAACCCGAAGGTCGGGTTCGGGACCGACACCGGTTTGTCGTCGCGCCGAGTGCGACCGACATGACCGTCGCTGCCGACACCCGCGAGGCCGTCCGCGAACACCCCTTCCTCGAGACTGCGCTGCGGGCCGGCGTCGTCAATTACACCGCAGCCGCGCGATTCCTCGACGTGGGGGACGTCGAGGCCGTCACCGCCGCGCTCCGACGGTACGCCGAGGAGTTAGAGGAGTACGAACCCCCGAACCGCCGCGCCAGCGTCTCGATGAAGTCGGGTGTCGGTCCCGCCGGAGGCGACGGCGAGGCCCTGCTCGTCGTCGGCGACACCGCCTTCGCTGCGGACGGCGGCGACAGCACCGCGGTCGTCGCCTCGGGCGATGTCGACGCCGACGCCCTCGCGGACGTGCTCGCCCGACTCCGAACCGCCGAAGTCGGTGTCGAGGCGACCGCAGGCACCGAGGGCTGTCTCGTCGTCGTGGTCGGCCGTCGGGACGGTGCCAACGCCGTCCGGGCCGTCGAAGACGCGTTATAAGCGACGGATTGAAACCGACCCGGGGAGTTCCCTCCGACAATGACTCTTCGCGTGCTGAACACGCTCTCCGGGGAGCGCGAACCGTTCGAGCCGGCCGACCCCGACGACGTACTGCTGTACTACTGTGGGCTGACCGTCTCGGATGCGGCCCACCTCGGACACGCACGCACGTGGACTCACGTCGACGTAATCCATCGCTGGCTCGAACACCTCGGTTACGGCGTCCGCCACGTCGAGAACATCACCGACGTAAACGAGAAAATCGTCGCCCGAATCGGCGAGGACGACCTCGGTGACAGCGAAGGTGCGGTCGCCGAACAGTTCGTCGGCCAGTTGCTCGCCGACATGCGCGCGCTGAACCTCAAGCGCGCGGAGGTGTACCCGCGGGTCTCCGAACACGTCCCCGAAATCGTCGACCTCATCGAGACGCTAATCGAGAAGGGCTACGCCTACGAGTCCAACGGGTCGGTGTACTTCGACGTGACCGAGTTTCCCGACTACGGCAAACTCTCGAATCAGCGGCTCGAGGACGTCGAGGCACAGGGCGTCGAGGAAGAGCGCTCGGAGAAACGCCATCCGGCGGACTTCGCGCTGTGGAAGGCCGACGGCGTCAGCGAGTCCGCAGTCGCGGAACACCGCCACGACGACCGCACCTACGCTGTCGACTCGCCGGCCGGCGAGACGTGGGAGTCGCCGTGGGGCGAGGGTCGCCCCGGCTGGCACATCGAGTGTTCGGCGATGTCGATGACGCATCTCGACAGCTCCATCGACATCCACATGGGCGGCCGGGACCTGGTCTTCCCGCACCACGAGAACGAAATCGCCCAGAGCGAGGCGGCCACCGGCGAGCAGTTCGCGACGTACTGGCTGCACGCCGACCTCTTCCAGATGGGCGACGAGAAGATGTCCTCCAGCCTCGGCAACTTCATTCCCGTCTCGGAGGCCGTCGACCGCTTCGGGACGAACGCCCTGCGGATGTTCTTCGTCTCGGCGTCGTACAACTCCACGCAGACCTACAGCGACGACGCCATCGAAGAGGCCATCGAACGCTGGGAACGGCTCGAAAACGCCTACAGACGTGTCGTCGATGCCGTCGACTCCCCGGACGCCCACACGAAAGTCGAAAGCGACCTCCGCGGAGTAGTCGAGGAGACTCACGAGGCGTTCACGGAGGCGATGAACGACGACTTCAACACCCGGAAGGCGCTGGCGGCGCTGTTCGACCTCGCCTCCGCCGCCAACGCACACCTCGACGAACGGGATGACTACGACTACCGGGCGCTCCGTCGGACCGTCGAGACACTCGAGGGGCTGGGTGGCGACGTGTTCGGCTTCGATTTCACCAGTGACGGCGACGGTGACGCGACGCTGGCCGGCGAACTCGTCGAACTCGTTCTCGACGTTCGGGAGGCCGAACGGGAGGCCGGTAACTACGAACGCGCCGACGAACTCCGCGACGACCTCGAAGCCCTCGGCGTCGAGGTTCAGGACACCGACGACGGCCCGGCGTATCGGCTGTAGCCGTTCGATATCGGCCGCTATCGGCCCGCTCGCTTATAATAAACAGTAAACTTGTGGTAGAAAGGATATACGTCGAGAGCCGTAGCTACGTCCATGTCGAAGGAGCTCTCGCGTCGAACGATACTGCGGTCGATAGGGGCCGCGGGTACGGTGCCGTTCCTTGCCAGTGGGGCGAGTGCGAACCCACTCGAGGACCTCGTCGGCGAGGCCCGCGACCGCGACCCGGGCCTCGAGAACGTGTTAGTGAAATCGGGTGGCTGTCTCAAACCTCAAGAGGACCCCGAGTTGTACGGGCCGACCGACATCGACGCCCAGAGCGGCAACCGCGGGCTCTCGGTCGCAGTTAACGACGAGGGGACGGTCACCGTTCTCAAGTGGCCCTCGCCGTCGTTTTACGACCACGTCAAGTACCACACCACCTCTCGCGACGAACCGCGGTGGGGCGTCGAGGAGAATGCGGGGGCGTTTCTGGGCTTGCTGGTCGACGGTGAGACGACGTGGTTGCGGGACCTGCCGACCGAACAGTCCTACGAGACCGACCGCTCCGACAGCATCGAAACCGTCCACCGTGACGAGGAACGCGGCTTCACCATCCGAGTGCGGTCTGTCGTCGCCCACGACAGCGACACCTTCGTCCGCGGTATCACGGTCGAACGCGATGAGGAGGCACCGACCGACGTGGCCCTCGTTTCCTTCGCCAACGTCAACCCAGTCACGACGAAACACGTCGGCAACCCCACACAGGACTGGTGTTTCGAGGAGACGAACGACGGCGTCGGTCGGTACGACGAGGCTGCCGATGCGGTCGTCTTCGAGGGTGACGGTGTCGACGATTCGACCGGAGAGCGGTCCCGCGTCGCCGTCGCAATGGGGTTCGACGGCGAGACGACCGGCCATCAGGTCGGTGGCGATGCCCACGAACCCGCGTCGGCCCCCGCGAATGCGGGTCCGACTCGCGACGCCTACGACGCGGCCTCTGCCGGCACGTTCCCGGAAAACGACACCTACGTCGGACAGGTGACTGCAGCAGTTGCGACCGACCTCGAGTTCGAGGAGGGTACCGCAACCGGGACTGCCATTTTCGGCGCCGGCGAGACTCCCACGGACGCCACGGCGGCACTGGACGCCGCCCGCGGCCGCTCGACCGAGGACGTCGTCGCCGGGAAGCGCGAGTGGTTCGCCGAACGACTCGCCGATGCCCCCATGCCGGACACCGACGACGAACGGATTCTGAACGTCTGCAACCGAGCGCTCGTGACGCTGTTGACGAACGTCGACCGCGAGACGGGTGCCATCGTCGCCTCCATCGCCACCCAACCCCCCTACGGCGAGGACTGGCCGCGCGATGGCGCGTTCTTCAACCACGCGCTCGACCTCGTCGGCCTCCACGATGTCGTCGACACCCACAACCGGTGGTACGCCGGTCTCCAACAGCGGGCCGGAAATCCCAACGCCGCCGACCCCAAGACGCCGCCCGGTAACTGGGCGATGAACTACTACGCCGACGGCGTCGTCGGCGGGCCGGTGCCGTGGGAAATCGACCAGACCGGCTACGCCGTCTGGACGCTGTGGGACCACTACGACGCCACCGGCGACGAGGCGTATCTCGAGGACATCTACCCATCGATTCGCGCGGCCGCGGAGTTCTTCGTCGAGTACACGGACCCCGCCAACGGCCTCCAGGGCCGTGCCCACGAGGACGACAACGCCGCCTACACCCAGACCATCGTCGGCGCGGCGCCGGCGTGGCTAGCGCTGGACTGCGCAGTGGAGGCCGCCCGCGAACTCGGCAATGTCGAGGACGCCGCCC
The DNA here is from genome assembly GCA_048618255.1 of Natronomonas sp. Lineage (GTDB taxonomy): Archaea > Halobacteriota > Halobacteria > Halobacteriales > Haloarculaceae > Natronomonas. Next base: position 4,965 of record JBMCDV010000003.1, read on the forward strand.
GCTTCGCACGGCGCCGCTCGGAACTCGGCGACGCCATCGACGCCCAACTGTACGACGCCGACTCCGGCGGCTATCGAAAGGACCCCGACGTACCCCGGCCGGGCGGAATCCCGGTCGCACCGTTCGCCGGAATCCACGCCAAGACGGCGTGGCCGGTCTGTTTCAAACCGTTCGACGACGAGCGGATGCAGCGGCATCTCGAAGCGATGTGGGAAGACGTTTCGACGACATTCGAACAGCCGAAACCGGACGGCGACGGCGCTTTCGGCGGCTACGAACTGAAATATCTCGTCGCGCTCGCGAAGGCGTGGAAGGACGACCCCGAACGACTCGCGGACGTGCGCGACGGCATCGATTGGGTCGCCAACCGACACGCTCGGGACTCCGGTATCTTGGGTGAGTTCTGGTTGGTCGACGGCGACGAAGTCGTCTCTATCAACGCCCAACCGCACACCTGGGAACAGACGCTGTTCTACCTCGCGGCAATCGAGGCGTATCCGCCGTCGGAACTCGACGCCGAGATGGGAGAACTCGCAGATTGCGGGGGCGCGATACGTGCCCTCCGAGCACGGAGTGACGACGGCCGTGGCCCCGACGACGACCCCCGGTCGTGGCGACGACACCCCTGTGAGAGGGAACGACACCGCTCGCAGTCCCGCTGACCGACTGTACTGAGAAGGAAAAACCGAGGCCGTTCCGCACCGATTCCGGAGGGGGTGGGGGGTTATTCGTTCGCTGGGCCGATTTCGTCGAGTGCCTGCTGGAACACGAAGCCCAACGCGAGGTGCTGTTGCATCGCGTCTTCGAGCGTCTCTCGGACCGCTTGGCGGTCGTCGATGCGGTACTCTTTGGTCTGGATGAGTTCGTGCATCTCGAGGAGGCCGTCCTCGTCGAGGTCGTGGAGGGCGGGGTAGACGGTCCCCGGACTCAAATCGGCGCCGAAGAACCGAGTGAGGTCCTCCATGATTCCCTTCCCGTGGGCGTCGTCGGTTCGAAGCCCCACGAGCAACAGGAGCAGCGGGGAGAGTGACTGTTTCACGAGGCCGTCGTCGATGTTCAGACAGCCTTCGGGCGCGAGCGTCCCGGAGGTGTCGGTCACGAGTTGTTCAGTGCGGGCGGCAGGGTCATCCGTACCGTTGCCGTCTCCGTCTTTGGATAGTTTACCGACCAAGTCCTGTAACTCCCTCTCGGACCGCTTTTGGGAACTCATGCGGCCACCTCCGGTGTGCAAAGCATATTCTTCACTAGTTATGATAGTATATAAATTCCCGGAAATTTCTCATTATTTGTTGATAACTTGTGTTTGCTATCATCGCTCCCGTCCGCTAGAGGACCAACGGACTGTCGGGTTTGGCGTGGTGTGAGCGCCGAGAACGCGTGTCGTGGAGTACGTTGTCATGACGGCCAGTTAACTTATACACTACCGACATGATACCGTCGAGTATGAAACGACGCACAGTGCTTGCGGGGGTTCCCTCGGCACTGCTCGTGGGTAGTATGGCTGGTTGTACCGACCTCATCACCGGCGACGAGGCACGGTTCGAGGCGGAAACGGCGACGGTTTCCGAACAGGCCCGTTCGGACACGGACTACGAAGAGCAGTCCGTCGAAGAGGACGTACGGGAGCGGAACTTCGACCAGGTCGACAGAACCGTCGTCGTCGTGAACATGCTCGCGGAGTACTCACGTTCGGTCGATGTGGGCCTCGGCATCAGTGGGGAACTCGCTCGGTTCACCGTCCTCTCCACCCCACAGGTCGAAATCGCCGGTAAGGCGTTCAACCCCATCGACGATTTGGACAACGAGGAACTCGCTTTGCGACTCCAAGAGCAGTACGACGGCATCGACAACGTCCAGCCCGTCGACGAACGCGACGGCTCGCTCCTCGACGAGACGGTCACCGTCTCTCGGTTCGAGGCCGAAGCGGAGACGAACGGCGAGAGCGTCGACGTCTTCATCCACATCGCACAGACCCAAAACGAGAACGACTTCGTCGTCGGACTGGGCGTCCACCCGAAGGACGTCGACGAGACCGACCGAATCAACCGCCTCCTGGAGGGCGTCCAGCACCCGGCCTGACACCTTCGACGGCTCTTTTCACCCGACTACGATTGGCCCAATGAGTACGCCCATCAGGTTCGCCCGTCGGGCACCGAACCGCGCAGGGACCAATCCGACGATCGTGGCGGCGACGTAGGCGGCCACGCCAACCCCGCCCGCGAACAGCCACGAGAGTCCGGCGAGTCCGACCAACACGGCGACCGAGAGACGCGTCGGGTCCATTCGACCGACGGCCAACAGATACCGGTCGCCCAGCAGGGGAACGGCGACGAACCCGACTGCTGCCGCGACCCCCACGGCGACGAGCAGGTGCGGAAGCGACAGCGGTACGCCGGCCGATTCGACTGCCACGAGGACACCCGTTCGTGGTGCACCGAGTGCGACCAGCGCGAACAGCGCGAAGACGCAGTTCGCCGTGTTGACGCCCGATGTCGTGACGACGAACCCGCGGGCACCGTGACGACCCGGGACCGTGAGCAACGACAGCGTCGACGCAATAGCGCTCGATACTGCGGGAACGTAGCCCACCACGGCACCGGAGACCGTTCCGAGGCCCGCCAGTCCGGCGACGGACCCCATCGACAGCGCGACGCCGGCATCGTCCTGCGGAGGTACGCCGTCTCCGTCGAGTGCATCGAGCAGTACTGGCGCCCCAAACAGGCCGGCGAACAGCGGCGCCAACATGCCGCCCGCCGACAGCGGTGCCTCGGGAGAGAGTTCCAGCGTTCCGATTCCGAGCAGACCGCTCGTCGTCAACGTAATCACGGCGACACCTTTCGCGAGGAGGCCACGCTCGGTGAGTACCAGTACCGCGACCACGCCGAGCAAGATGACTGTGAGGTTCGAACGCAGCGTCGGCCAGACGGCAGTCATCGCTTTCGTCACCGGAACTGCGAGCGGCGCCGCGAGTGCCACTGCAGCGCCGCTGCCGAGCGCCGAGAGTCGCAACGCCTCGTGGCCTCGCCCCTCCAACACGAGTCGATGCCCCGGGAGTGCGGTTACGGCCACCGCGGCGTCGGGAACGCCGAGGGCCAATGCGGGTACGATGTCGAGAAACGTGTGGACGACGCCGGCCGACAGCATCGCCATCCCGACGTACAGCGGCGGCCCCGGAACCGACGGGGCGACGCCCGCGAGGACGAGCGCCATGTTGTTGGCGTGAAGGCCCGGAACGAGACCGCTCGTGGTTCCCAACGCGACGCCACCCAACACGAAGCCGAGTGCAACGGCGGTTCCCCGGGGTGTGAAGACGAGTTCCATCGCGGGGAGTTGGCTGCGTCCCGACAGGTAAACCCTCGGCCGGCGCTGCCGCTGTGCGGTCGATAAATAAAGAAGGTGTGTCCGGAGTTAGCCGAACAGTTCGCCGAGGCCTTCGCCGCCGTCGTCGTCGTCCTCGTCTTCCTCTTCCGCTTCGGCTTCCTCTTCCGCTTCGGCTTCCTCTTCGGCCTCGTCGGCGGACTCCTCCGCCGCACCGCCCGCGCCACCGGCACCGCCGGCGGGAACGGCCGCGGCCGTCTCGATAGCGTCCTCGATGTCGACGTCCTCCAGCGCGGCGACGAGCGCCTTGACGCGGGATTCCTCGACATCGACGCCCGCTGCGTCGAGTACGTCCGTCAGGTTGTCTTCGTTGATCTCTTCACCGGTCTCGTGCAGGATGAGTGCTGCGTAAACGTATTCCATTGTAAGTCACCCGAACATGTCGCCAAGGGCGTCGCCGCCGTCACCGTCTTCGGTGTCGTCGGCGTCCTCGGCATCGCTTTCGTCAGTTTCCGCTTCCGTTTCGTCTTCGTCGGTCGTCTCCACGTCCTCGCTTTCGGGCTCGCTACCCGTGTCGGCGGGCTCGCTGACGCCGCGGAGTTCCTCCGGCAGGGCCTCCTCGTCGTCGATGACCGCTGCGAGCGCGCGGACCTGCGCGTCGGCTTTCGAGACGAGGTCGTCGGCGAGGTCGGGGCTCTCCACTGCGGCGGAGATGCCCACGGACTTGGCCTCGCCGGCAGCCTTCGCCAGCATCGACGGTGCAGTCTGGGCCGTCGGGTATTCGGCGTTGAGCGAGAGGTTCCGCGCCGCTGCGGCGGCGGACTGGATGTCCGCTTTGTACTCCTCGACGTCGATGGCGAGTTCCTCCGGCGCGAACAGCACGCCGTCGGAGAACACGCCGCGGAGGTCGAGACCGACCTCTTTCGGCTCGATGCCGAGTTCGCCCAGCACGTTCGCGAGGTCCTGTGAGACCTCTTCACCGGCCGACAGCACCGTCGAGTCCTCCATCACCTTGATGGAGCCCTCGTCGATGCGGGCGTTGGCGCCGATGGACTGGAGTTCACCCACGAACGGACCCGGGTCGACGCCCGTGTCGCCTTCGGGGATGACGATGTCGTTCGGCGCGACTTCTCCGGCGTTGATGGGCGCCGGCGTCTTCGACTCTTCGAGCTGTTTGTACAGTCCGAAGGGGTTGTCGTTCGTGCCGATGAGTCCGACCTGTCCGGCGACGTGCTCGGTCAGGTCCTCGAGGCCGTCGTCGACCTCTTCGAGGGCCCGCTGCATGAGCGTGTTCCGCGAGATGCGCAGGGCTGCGGTGCCGTACAGTTCACGGCGCATGTCCTGCAGTTGTCGGCTCGGAATGCCGGCGACGTCGACGACGCCGACGGATTCGTAGCGTTCGAGGAACGCGACGATGTCGTCGACCTCCTCGCGTTTCCACTCGGGAATCGTCTCGGTCTTGCGTTCGGCTTCGGCGCTCATGCGGGCACCTCCACGGCCGGCCCCATCGTCGTCTTCACGTAAATCGCGTCGATGTTCTGCGGGCCCTTCTCGAGGTCCGTGAACAGTCGACGGATGATGACGTCGATGTTGTCGGAAATGTCCTCGGCAGACATGTCCTCCGCGCCGACGCGCGTGTGGAACGTTCGCCGGTCGCGGGAGCGAACCTGGACGGTGTTCTTCATCCGGTTGACCGTCTCGACGACGTCGTCGTCGGGCTGCAGGGGCGTCGGCATCTTACCACGGGGACCGAGTACGGTACCCAGATAGCGACCGATGTCCTGCATCATGTCGGCCTCGGCGATGAAGAAGTCCGTCTCGTCCGCCAAGTCTTTCGCCGCGTCGTCGTCGTCTCCGAGGTCTTCCAGCTCGTCGCCGTCCAGGACGTCGTCTGCGACGTCCTGAGCGCGAATCGCTGTCTCACCTTCGGCGAACACGACGATACGCGTGTCCTGGCCCGTACCCGATGGTAGGACGATGCTCTCGTCTACCCGGTTGTTGGGGTCGTCTAGGTCTAGGTCGCGCAGGTTGATAGCGAGGTCGACCGTCTCACGGAAGTTCCGCTCGGGTGCCTCGTCGAGTGCGCGAGATACTGCGTCCTGTATCGAATCTGCCATCGTTCACCTCCGTAGTCGCAGCCACGTGGGCTACTACGGTGTGAAACAGGCTACGCCTGTCTCGTATCGAGCGAGGAGTATGACGCACTTAAGACCGTCGAACCGCCTTCAGCGTGCCGACGCCTCTCACTCGAGGAACCGCGATTCGAGGCTCTCGTCGGGCACCATACACGACTCGCGTTTTCCGAACCACCCGTAGCGATGGTCGGCGACGAAATCGTAGACGCGGTCCCGAACGAAACGCGGCAGCACTACCGCCGGGTACAGAGCCGAGTACGGCACCCCGAGGCCCTTCAGAACGTGCAACGCCGCCGTCGACTTGGTGTAGCAGTCCTCGCCGTCGACGAGGACGAACGTCTCGAAGTCCTCGGTCGGCAGGTCGTGGGCCGCCAAGAGCCGCTGGCCGGCGTCGGATTGCAGGGCCGCGAACCGGAACCGCCCCGCCGGGTCCCGCTCTATGACCCACTGGACGAGGCCGTTACAGAGGTTACAGACGCCGTCGAACAGCAGAACCGGGTGGCTCTCGGGCACCGTCGCTTCGTCGTCGTTCACGTCTCTATCGAGGAGTGGCGCAGTCAAAAGTTCGCGGTGTGACTGCTGGACGGAGTATTACCGCCCGGATTACGCTGCGGCTTCCGATTCGGCGAACACGTCGTCGAACTCGCCGTCTTCGAGTCGCTGCTTGTAGGTGCGTGCGTCCTCGCCCTCGATGGTGACGCCGAGCGAGACGCAGGTGCCGGCGACCTCCTTGGAGGCGCCGCGGGCGTCGTAGGCGAGCAGGTCGGGGAGTTTCTGCTCGGCGATGGTTTTCAGCTGCTCTGCGGACATGTCGGCGACGAAGTCCTCTTGGGGGACGCCGCTGCCGGTCTCGAAGCCGAGTTCGTCCTTGATGAGCGCCGCCGTCGGCGGCACACCAACGTCGATGCTGAACGAGCCATCGTCGTCGTACTCGACGGTGACGGGCACTTCCGTGCCGTCGAACGCCGCGGTCTGTTCGTTGATCTCGTTGACGACCGCCTGCACGTCCACGGGGGTCGGGCCGAGCTCCGGGCCGAGCGGCGGTCCGGGGTTGGCCTGCCCGCCGGGGACGAGCACTTCGATAGTTCCAGCCATATCGAAACGAACTGTCGCCGCGACTTTAAGGGTTGTCGATTCACTCCGGCGTGTGGTGCAGTCTCAGCCATCCGCCGGTCGGCCCGCTAGGGGAGCGAAATCCCCTGTCGTACGAGATACTCATTGACTTCCTTGATAACGACGGGGCTGCCGATGATGCGAGCGGCGTTTCCCTCGTCGTAGATGGTGACGGTGAACTCCGCTTCGAGGTCCGCTTGCACCCCGTCCAGCGACGCCCACGGGAGAACTATCTGGGTGCTGTCGCGGAGGCCGGAGGGGCTTGCCATCGACGAATCGTTTCTTGTACCCGAATATTAAATTGTTGAAACCCATCCGAACGCGGTTCGAATCAGGCGTTGACGAGCAGGAGACCGAATATCGCGGCGACGATGAGGATGCCACTCACCTGCCGGAAGCCGTAGCCGAACAGCGTCGAAAAGACGAAGTGGAAGACGCCGACGAAGGCCAATCCGACACAGATGAGGCTGTAGGCGAGTTTCTTCTTACCCTCCATACAGTCGCTTGTCGCCGTCGCGGTATAATCCCCGCGCTCGGGGCGAGTGAGACACAACCGAACGCCTTTTTCGGCACCGACGACAGTACTCGCGTAATGGGGCTCAAAGAGGAGATCGAGGCGATCGAAGAGGAGATCGCCAACACCCCGTACAACAAATCGACCGAACAGCACATCGGTCGGCTGAAGGCCAAGCTCTCCGAGAAAAAGGAGGAATGGGAGCGCAGACAGTCCTCCGGCAGCGGCGGCGGTGGCTACGCTGTCGAGAAGCACGGCGACGCGACGGTCGCGTTGGTCGGGTTCCCCTCGGTCGGCAAATCGACGCTCCTCAACGCCCTCACGAACGCCGACAGCGAGGTCGGTTCCTACGAGTTCACGACGCTCGATGTCAACCCCGGCATGCTGGAGTACAACGGCGCGAACATCCAACTGCTCGACGTGCCGGGACTCATCGAGGGCGCCGCCGAGAACCGCGGCGGCGGCCAGGCCGTGCTGTCGGTCGTCCGCACCGCGGACCTGGTGTTGTTCGTCCTGTCGGTCTTCGAGATACAGCAGTACGAGCGCCTGCGCGAAGAACTGTACAAGAACAAGGTCCGCCTTGACACCGAACCGGTGCAGGTGAACATCCGCAAGAAACACAAGGGCGGCATCAACCTCACGACCTCCGACCGGGTGAGCCTCGACGACGAGACCATCATGAGCGTCCTCAGGGAGTACGACTACGTCAACGCGGACGTGACGATTCGCGAGGACCTCACCATCGACCAGTTGGTCGACTCCCTGCAGGCCAATCGGGAGTACCTCCCCTCGATGGTCTGTGTCAACAAAGCCGACCTCATCGAACCTGACTACCTCGAAACCGTCAACGAGCAGTTGCGGGACCACGACATCGACCCCGAGGAAGCCGTCTTCATCAGCGCCGAAGAGGAGAAGGGCCTCGACTCGCTGAAACAGACTATCTGGGAGGAACTCGGCCTCATCCGCATCTACATGGACAAGCCGGGTCGCGGCGTCGACCGCGAGGAACCGCTCGTCCTCACCAGGGAGGAAAACACCGTCGACGACGCCATCGAGAAACTCGGTGGGAGCTTCGACGAGCGGTTCCGGTTCGCCCGAGTCACCGGCTCGTCGGCGAAACACGACGAACAGCAGGTGGGCCGAGACCACGAACTCCACGACGAGGACATCCTCCGAATCGTCGCTCGGAAGTGACAGCCATGAGCAACGACTCGACGGCACGCCGTAGGCTGCTCGCCGTGTTCGCGGTGGGGTTGCTCCCGTGGACCGTCCTCCTCGTCGGCGAGACGACGTTCGTCTTCGCGTTCGGACTGGTGAGTCTCGACCCGCTCCATCTGACCAACGTCTACGAGTTCCTCTTCGTCTACACCGACGCACTCCCGCGTCGACTGCAAGCGTGGCCGGCCGGAATACTTCTGTACGCTGGTGCGCTCGCGAGCGCCACAGCCGGTCTCCGGGGTTTCGAAGACCCCCGGCTCACCGGTGGCCTGCTCGCCTTCGCCGGTGTCGCCCACGCACAGGTGTCCTACGGGCTGTTTCGAACCTACGGACTTCCGCTGTCGGAACTCCCCGTCCTGCCGCTCGGCGCCATCGCCTCGTGGGCGGTCGTGTGGTGGTACTACTGGCCGCTGGCTCGACAGAAGGGACTCGGACCGCTGGAGTAGTCGGGGTCGGTTTCGGCCAGCGTCGATTCCTCGGGGATTGCGAACATACGTCCGAGGGACGCCGCCTGCCGCCGCCGCTACGTTTTCCTGTCGCGGACTCGTCGGTCCGCATATGCACGCGACACTGGACCACGTGATGATGCGCGTCGAGGACTTGGAGGAATCCCTGGAGTTCTACACCACCCATTTCGACTACGAGGAGAAGGGCCGCTGGGAGGCCGACACGTTCACGAACGTCTTTCTCGGCCCCGAAAACGTCCACGAAGAGGGCGCGCTGCTCGAACTCACGTACAACCACGACGGGCGCACCTACGACATGGGCGACGCGTGGGGGCACATCGCCGTCCGCGTCCCCGAGGACGAACTACAGGAATCCTACGACGAACTGATGGAAAGCGGCGTCGAGGACTATCGCGACCCCGAGTCCTGCGACAACCGCTACGCCTTCGTGAAGGACCCCGACGGCCACGAAATCGAGTTGGTCAAGCGAGACCACGGCGAGAAGTGGAGCCTCGACCACACCATGCTCCGCGTCGAGGACGCAGACGAGGCAATCGGCTGGTTCAGCCGCAAACTGGAGTACGACCTCTTCCGTCGGGCGGAGTTCGACGACTTCGCGCTGTACTTCATGAAGCCCGAAGACGCGGCCGAGGAGGCGATGAGCGTCGAGTTGACCTACAACTACGACGGCCGGAGCTACGACCTGGGCGACGCGTGGGGCCACGTCGCCGTCCGGTGTGACGACCTCGATTCGGCGTGGGAGACGCTGATGACCCGCCACGCCGAGGACTATCGTGACCCCGAGTCCTGCGGGAACCGCTATGCGTTCACGAAGACGAACGATGGCCACGAAGTGGAAGTGGTGACGCGGTAATTCCGTTTTCATCTCCCGAAGCCATCCCGGTATCTGCACGTCGCAGCGGCGCCGTCCCGTGGCCGTGCGCTCGTCGCGCCTTCGACGACAAAACATATACTCGTCGTCCTGCATTGCTTCGACAATGAGTCTCTCCGCGCTCCCGACGAGTGGCCCCTCGGTGCTGCCGGTCACCGACGTGCTCGCGTGGGTTATCGTCGCCGTTTTCTTCGCCGGCGTGCTCGCGGAGTCGACGGACCGCCGTGGGGCGGCCCGAACCCTGACCGCGGGTGCGTGGGGGCTGTTCTCAGT
>JBMCDV010000004.1:0-14452 GCA_048618255.1 Natronomonas sp.
CGGATAGCCGAGCAGTTCAGAGAGCGCGAACCAGACCAGCGCCGAGCGCTCGCCGACGTTGCAGTAGACGATGACCTCGTCGTCTTCGTCGATGTCGGCCTCGACGAACGGCGCCTCGAGTGCGCGGGGGTGTTCGAACCGGCCGCACTCCCGTACGACGGACGTCCACTCGACGTTTATCGTCCGCGGGATGTGTCCGCTCGCGCGTGCGGGCGCGTCCGTCTCCCCGCAGTACTCTTCACGCGAGCGAACGTCGACGATGGCGACATCCTCCGAGAGGGCGTTCTGGACGTCCTGTCGGTACGCTCGGATGTGGTCGTTCGGCGTCTGGGCCTCGTACTCGACGGACGTAACGGACGGAGCCACGTCCGTCGTCGGGAAGTCGTTCTCGGTCCAGTAGTGTTTCCCACCGTTGAGCAGGCGCACGTCGCGGTGGCGGTAGTATTTCAGCGTCCAGTAGACGAACGCCGCGAACTCGTTGTACCCGTCGCTGTACAGGACGACCGTGCTGTTCGGTGTGATGCCCCGCTCGCCCAGTATCGTTTCGAGTCGGTCGGCGCTCGGAATCGTCCGCGTCCCGGAGTCCAGGAAGTCCTCCCGCGGGTCGAGCTCTACGGCGCCAGGAACGTGGCGGTCGTCGTACTCCGTCGATATCTCCACCAGGCGGAGGTCGGAATCGTCGCTCTCGAACTCCGCGAGCCACTCGTACGCGCTGTCGGGTTTGACCAGCACCTGTTCGGGATAGCCGGTTCGATTCCCGCCGAGCGACCGGAAACTGATACTGTAGCAGGTCTGTCGCCCGTCGTGCAGCGCCGGTGCCGCCTCGATCAGGCCCGCGTCCTCCAATTTCGTGAGGCCATACCGTGCCGTTCGCGAACCGAGGAGGGTTTCCTCGGTAATCTGCTTCAGCGTCATCGACCCCTCCCGTGACAGCGTTTTATAAATGAACTTCGAGCTCGGGGGGAGGTCCCGTAGGGTGTCCTCGATGTCTGAAGTTTGCATTGTTTCTACAATACTGCCTATTGAACTGTGTGGTAATGACGTTACTGGTTGGCTCCGGTTCCACGATACCCCGTTCCGCGTTCTAATCAACGTTTTACGCGTACAGAGATAGGGGAAAGAACACGAAATAATTTCGGAATCTTCCGATGAATCTCCCCGGTCCCGGCTCGATATACGAAATTATTCTCCCGGCTCGAATGGTTTTACGTGTGGTAATTATACAATACAGTGACGATGGTCGAGACAATCACGGCAGAACAGTTGAGAGATATGATCGACGCCGACGAGGAGTTCGTCCTCTTCGACACTCGGTCGCCCGACAGTTTCGAGGACTGGCACATCGACGGCGCCGAGAACGTGGAGTACTCCGGCGACGACGACGAACTCGTCGGGGAACTCGACGAGGACGCCATAGACGCTGGCGACACCGTCGTCACGATCTGTGCGACGGGTAACTCCGCGAGCAGTTTCGCCGAGTACCTCGAACGCGAGGGTGACGCCCACGACGTCAAGACCGTCGAGGGTGGCATGGAAGCCTGGAGCATGGTGTACGACACTGTTCCGATCGCCACCGAGAACGACGACCTCGTCGTTCTGCAACTCCAGCGACGCTCCAAAGGCTGTCTGGGATACGTCGTCGGCTCGAAGCGCGCCGGGGAGGCCGCACTCATCGACGTGACCCGCGCGACCGAGGAGTTCGTCGACGCCGCCCGGACACACGGACTGAAGATTACCCACGTCCTCGATACTCACATCCACGCCGACCACATCTCGAAGGGGCGAGAACTCGCCGACCGACTCGACGTGCCGTACCACCTCGGGGCGCCCGCCGCGACGCGCGACCCGGAATTCGAATTCGACCCCATCGAACCGAACTCGGTCGTCGAACTCGGCGACGTCAAAATCAAAGCCGTCCACACCCCCGGACACACCACGGGGATGACCTCCTACCTCGTCGACGACGAGGCGCTTTTGACCGGCGACACGCTGTTCGTCGAGTCCATCGGCCGGACGGAGCTCCAGTTCGACGACAAGGACGCCCGCGACGGCGCACGCGTCCAGTACGAGACGCTGCATAAGGTCATCATGACCGAGTCGAACGACGTGAAGATTCTGCCAGGGCACTTCTCGGTCACCGACGACGGCGAGTACATCGACGTGACGCCCGGCCAACCGATGTTCTCCACCGTCGGTTACCTCTGGGACAACAACGAGATTCTCCAGCTGGACGAAGACGAGTTCGTCGAGCACATGTTCGAGAACCTGCCGTCGAAGCCGCCGAACTACGAACAGGTCATCGCGACGAACGCCGGTGAGTACGAACCCGAAGAGGGCGAGGAGTCCGAACTCGAACTCGGGCCGAACCGCTGTGCGGCAACCGCCGAGAGCGCTATCGCAGACGACTGACGACGCGGCCGCGGACGCTGGCAGTATCCCGTATCCCTTTCCTCCCTTCGATTCGCCGTTGAGCGAACCGCTCTCGGTCCGAGTTTCCATCCACCGAGTTCGCTCCGCGCTTACCCGAACACAGGGTTTTAACGCCCCCCTCCCGAACCGTCGTGTATGCCCGACGTGGAAGTGTCGCTGCCGGACCGAATCGACAGTGAAATCGACCGTCTCGTCAGCCAAGGGGAGTTCCTGAACCGCGAGCAGGCGGTCGAGGAACTCCTCTCGATGGGTGTCTCTGCCTACGCGACGACCGAAGACACCGACGATGTCGAGGGAGACCTGTTCACGCAGATGACCGACGACCAACAGGACCCGGCGGCGATGACGGACGAGCCGGACGACGAGTTCACGTTCTGAGTAGCGCCACGGTTCACTGCTGTTCGTCGACCGTTAGCGGCGCGTCGCTCCGGTAGACGTATCGCATCGGAAGCCCCTCGGCGTCGCTCGGTGGGTCGGCGGGAAGCGACCGGAGTTCGCCGGGACCAGGACGGACGGTTAGCGCCAGTGCGACGGCGTCGAGGACGGCCGGAATCGGGACGCGGTGGCCGGCGGTCGCCTCGGCGACGGACTGGACAGTCGGCGGCGCGTCGCGGTCGAATTCGGAGAGAGTGCGCATCCGCTCGGCGTAGCCGGCGGCAATCGCCGGTTGCTCCGTCATGGCTTCGCCCGCGAAGGCACGGTAGCACAGTTCGGGATGGGCCTCGACGAAAACCGGCTGGGCCTCGTCGATGGTCGTCAGGAAGTCGTCGACGGCGTTGACGAGGTGAGCACGCTCGAAGGCGGCGCGGGACAGTTCGCTGTCCGTTTTGCGCTCGTGGACCCGAGCGGCGGTGCGGTAGCGCTGCTTGCGGGTGGCCTCTCGGACGGGTGCGGGCACGATGGCGTCGGTCCCAGCGAGGAACTCGAAGGCGGCGCGTTCGTTCGCTCGCGGCGCTGTCGTGGACTCCAACCCGACCGGCACGTCGATGGCGATTCGCTCGGCGCCGTCCTCGTAGCGCGTCCAGAGCTCGCCGACCCCACCGACGACCGCCGTGTGGTCGTAGCGCTCTTCGGTGTAGGCGACTGCCAGCCAGACGCCGTCACGAGCGACGCTGCCGACGTAGTAGTCGCTCACGGGTTAGAACTGCGTGCGCCTGTACGTAGGTGTATCGCCGATGTCCGACACACGTCGTGCGCTTTCCCGGCGTCAGTCCGCGGTGAGGGAGTCCTCGGTGCCGGCGAGAAGGTCGCTTTTGGGGTGGTCGCGGGTGACGGTGATGGGGCAGGCATCGGGCGCCTGGCTGCCGTCCTCTCGGAAGAGGTACTGGCGCCACTCCCGGTCGCCTTCGACGCCCCAGTCCCCCAAATCGGCGTGTGGACAGACGCCGTCGTACCCTTCCAGCCGGTCCTGAATCACTTCGCGGGCGTGCTGACCCTGTTCGTAGTCGGCTGTGACGTGCATGTTCTCGAACAGGTTGCGAGGTTGGAACGTGATTTCCAGTCCGATGGGACAGTAGCGGCTCTTGTAGGTGTCGTAGAACGGCGCCCGACACGTCGGGAACATCGGTTCGCCGCCGAAGGAGAACTCCCACTTCGGGTCGTCGGGGTCCGTCGGAATGTCGGCGGGCCACGGTTCGGGGTCGTGGATGTGGAGGAACTGGAGGATGTGCCAGAGGGTCTCGTGGTATTCGGCTTCCGAACGCGGACGCTCTGGGGGGCGGAAGAACGCGACCAGTGAGGCGCGGTCGGCGTGGTCCTCGTAACATTCGAGGTACTCCAGGATGGCCTCACCGAGTCCCGCGAGTGCGTCCCGGTCGCTCATCGACGGCACGCAGGTGTACAGCAAATCGCCGTTTCGGACGGCTTCGGTGCCGAAAAAACAGGGAAACGGCGTCCCGTTGCGCTCGCCGGTGAGGCCGTCAGTGAAAGAGGTGAAGTGCGCTCGAACCCACCCGGGGACTCGCTCGGCGTCGACGCGTTCGGCCATCGTCTCGTGGTCGACGAGCGATTGGAGACCCGATTCGTTCATACACGACGTTGCCGTCGTGGATTACTCAACGTTGCGCTTTCGGCAGCCATCGTTGGGTCACTCACGGTCGGTCGGTTGGACGGCGCCGCCGTCGTCGCCGAACAGCGTCGCGAGCGCTCCGCTGCGGTCGGTCCGGGAGCGGCCGTAGGCCAGATACAGGACGACGCCGCCCGTCGCGATTCCAGCGGCGCCGACCAGCGGTATCGTTCCCATCTGCCCCAACAACACCAGCCCGCCAACGAGGCCGGCGATTTGCACGTAGGGGTAGCCCGGCGCCCGAAACGTCGGTTCGTAAAACGGCACGTCGCTCTCGCGAAAGGCCACGAGCGCGAGGTTCACGAGCGAGAAGACGAGTATCTGAAAGGCGCTCGCCAACTTCGCCAGGTCGACGACGGGGACGAACGCGATGAGAGCGAGGAGCAATCCGCCTGTGAAGGCGATGGCGGTACTCGGCGTCTTGAATCGGCGGTCGACGTGGGCGAGTCGACGCGGCAACAGCGAATCCCGCGCCATCGCCAGCGGGAACCGGGAGGACGCGAGGATGCCCGCGTTCGCCATGCTGGTCAACGCGAGGACTGCCACGACCGAAATCACGGCGACACCGATGCCGCCGAACAGCGCCGCCGCGCCGTCGGCCATCGGCGTCAGCGACGGCCCGCCGTCCGGCCCGCCGTAGACGAGCGTGTCCGGGTCGTTCAACCCGATGACGACTGCGACGACGAAGGTGTACACGACCATCATGATGCCCATCGAGGCGAGCATCCCGCGGGGGATGTTCTTCCCCGGGTTCTCGACTTCCTCGGCGATGGAGGCGATTTTCGTCACGCCCGCATAGGAGACGAACACGAACGCGGCGGCCGTGACGACGCCGCCGTCGCCGGTCACGTCGAACGGTCGATACCGGGCGGCTTCGACGAGGAAAGAACCGTTCACCACGTATCCGACGAGCGTCGCGACGACAGCGGTGACGATGACCGATTGCAGTTGACTGCTCTGTTTCGTTCCGACGACGTTGAGGACGACGATGGCCGTTCCGAGGGCGAGCGCGATGGGTTTGACGAGCGTGGCCGGAATCTCGACGAACAGGAGGAGGTACGCACCGAGGCCGACCAGTGCGAACGAGCTCTTGAACACGAGCGAGAACCACGCGCCGATGCCGGCGACGGTGCCGACGAGTGGCCCCATCGCTCGGTCGATAAAGATGTAGGTACCGCCGGATTCGGGCATCGCGGTCGCCATCTCGGCTTTCGACAGCGCGGCCGGCAACACGACGAGTCCGGCCAGTACGTACGCGACGACGACGGCGTTGCCGGCGATTTTGTAGCCGAGGGCGGGCAGGACGAAGACGCCACTTCCTATCATCGCACCCATGCTGATAGTCAGCACGGCGACGAAGCCGAGGTCTCGTTCGAGGTCACCACCCATCGATTATGCTACCTCGCGCGGGCGATGAACTTCAACCCCTTCCCCGTTGTCGGCAGGCCTCACGCCGGCCCTTCGTCGTCTCCGGAGTGATTCCGACGGACGACGACGACCGGTTTGCCGGCCCCGTTTACGATTTTGTCGGGCAGCGTCCCGAAGATTCGGTCCGCGACCTTCGGGGTGGCTTCGCCCATGACGACGGCGTCGTAGTCGGCGGCGGCGTCGAGAATCACCGCGTCGTGGTCGTCATCGGCGACGACGCGAGTGTCGACGCTGTCGGGGTCGATGCCGTGTTCGACCATCCATTCCCGGCCGGCCGCGACTGTGGCTTCGCCCTCGGCCTCGATTTCCTCACCCTCGACGACGTGCAGTAGCGTCACCGACGGCTCGTGTCCCTCGGCGAACACCGTCACGAACGAGGTGAGTCGGTCGACGTTGCCCGTATCCGGAATGGGAACGAGGATGCGGTCGACGCGGTCGGTCGGAGCCGGGTCCAACTCCCCGTCGCAGTCCTCCTCGAAGGCAATCTGGTCGATTGCCTTTCCGCGGTCCCGGCCGAAGACGAGCCGTATCGTGACCGACGCGCCAGCGGCCTCGAAGGGCTCTGCCATCGCGACCAGTTGCTCTCGGGCCTCGGTTTCGAACTGTTCGCGGGCGACCGCCGGCGGGGTCTGTTCCGGCAGCCCGTAGTGGCCGAAAACGACGATATCGAGGGACGCAAGCGCCTCAATTAACACCGGTGACAACGGCTGTGGGTCCGGCAACTCGAAGGGCACGACGAGCCGATGAGTCATACGGTACCTACGGTGCTCGCTCACAAATAGGCCCGCCCCGGTTCCGGGTTCAAGCGGTCAGAATCAGTGCTCCTCTGTCGATGCCAAGGCCGCTTCCAGCGAGAGGAAGAAGCCGTAGTAGGCGACTGCGCCGGCGAGCATCAGGAGGTAGTACGCCCAGTCGGGGCCGTCGACGAACCGAAAGATGACCGTCACGAGCGTCACCCACACGACGGCGAAGACGAGGTCGGTGATTATGCCGCCGCGGTTCTCGAGGATGTACTCGCCGAGTCGTTCGAGGGCGTTGCCGTCGCTGGTCATACGACCTCTCCGTGGAGGGCCGGCTAAAAGGTCACGGCGCCGGGCCGAACAACAGCGGCCGAACGAGGAACCACAACACGACTGCGAACACCCCTCCCAACACGAGACCGGTCGTGGCTATCGGGCTCATATCCGACTGTCTTCGATTCTCCCAGTTAAAGGTTTCCGAGTAATCCGACGTTACAGGGCGGCTGCTGCAATATTTGCAGTCCGGCTCAGAACAGCGCTTCGCTCTCGTCGAGCACTTCCGCGGGACCGCCGACGCCCCACCGACGGGTGTCGATACCCAACTCGGCGATGGCGTTTTCGACCTCCTCGACGTAGTCGGCGTTCGTGTTGACGTACACGGACGCGCCGGTGTCGGTCGAGAAGTAGACGGGGACGCCATCGTCCCGGAGTTCACGAACCGTCTCGAACACTTCCAGCGTCTCGGGTTTCCAGTACACCCACCCGGCGGGACCGGTCATCGTCGTCGCCGCGAGCGACAGCGAGTCGTGTTCGGCCAACTCGAAGGCGTCCTCGAAGTTCCCCTCACGGAGGGCGTGTCGCATCTCCGCGATTTGGCCGTGGATGTGGGCCATACGCGCCTCGAACATGTGGCTGTCGGCGGCTTCCTTGTGGGCCTCCTCGGTGTGTTTGAACGCCGGAATTTCGGCGGCGACGATGCGGAGGTCGTCTTCGAGGTCGGTCTCGATGCGCTCGGAGCGGCAGTCCTCGTCGTCCAGTCCCGTTCGGAGATGCGAGAAGGCGCCGGTGACCGCCCGTGCCGCGGAGGAGGAGCCACGGCGGGCGACCGTCGACATCTCCGGGCGCGTCATCCCGAGGTCGGCGGCGGTACACAGTGCGACGGCGGCGGCGGCGAACCCCGAGGACGACGACCCGAAGCCGATGTTCGTCGGGAAGTCGTTGACCGACTCGAAGCGAACCCGGTGGTCGAAGCCCGCCAACTCCCGGACGTGGTCGACGACGGCCTCGATGCGTTCGGCGCCGCGGCCGTCGACTTCCTCGCCGTCGATGACGTAGCTATCCTCCGATAACGAGGGGTCGAATTCGGCGGTGGTCTTGGAGTGACTCGGTGCGGTACAGACGGAGATGGAGTCGTGATACGGGAGTCGCAACTCCTCGTCGCGCATC
Organism: Natronomonas sp.; assembly: GCA_048618255.1. Lineage (GTDB taxonomy): Archaea > Halobacteriota > Halobacteria > Halobacteriales > Haloarculaceae > Natronomonas. The sequence goes on from JBMCDV010000004.1 coordinate 8,110, forward strand.
CCGTGGTACTTCACGAGCCCCTGAATCGGGTGGGCCTTCGCGGTCGCTTTCATACCCGAGACTCCGAGGGCCGCGTCTTTGCAGTTTCGCTCCGCCGGTTCTGTACCCTGTCGAGGGCGTCAGGCCTCTCGCGGAACGAACCGGACGACGATGTCTCGGTCGGGCTGGAGGTTGATGGCGGAGTCGACGCCCACGTCGGGAGCCTCGTGTGGATCTTCGACGCCGGGGGCTGCGAACTCGACGCGGTGGGTCGCGAGCGTCGTCGCGAGGACGGTCACCGCTTCGGTCGTCGCGATGGATTCCCCGAGACAGGCGTGGCGGCCGCCGGAGAACGGGAAGTACGCGAACTCGTGGCGGTCGGTGTCGCCCTCGAACCGCGAGGGGTCGAACGTCTCGGGGTCGTCCCACAGGTCGGGGTCCCGGTGGACGACGTACGGACTCACGAGGACGTGACTGCCGGCCTCGATGTCGACGTCGCCGAACGTCACGTCCGTTTTTGCGGTCCGGCCGAAGATGGGCAACGACGGATACAGCCGCAAGGTCTCCTTCCAGACCCGCCGCGTGTACGGGACCGCCTCGAGGAACTGCGGGCCGTCGACCGGGTGACAGGCTGCGTCCGGTCCCTCCGGGAGGTCGTGGTCGTCGAGTGCGTCGGGGCCGGCGAGTAGCGCGGTCGCGCGTGCCTCTTCGTGTATTCGCTGTTGAAGCTCCGGCCGAGCAGCGAGCAGGTAAAACGCCCACGTCAGCCCGGCGCTCATCGTCGCGTGGCCGGCGATGAGCAATCCCATCACCTCCTGGCGGAGCGCCCCTGGCGGAATGCGCTCGCCCGTGACGGGGTCCCGGCGGCGGAGCCACTCGCCGAGGGCGTCGTCGAACACGAGAGGGGTGCGCTGTCGGCGGGCGACCACGTCGGTTGCCGCCGACTGCAGCGTCTCGACGGCGGCCTCGGTCCGTCTCTCGTGGCGGCCCGTCAACTCGATGTGTGGGTCGAACCCCAGCGGCCGATGAATCCACGACGGCAGCGACAGCCGCTCGGGGAGTTGTCGGGTCGCGTAACTGGTGACGAGATGGAGTTGCCGGCGCTTGAACAGCGCCCGAAGCGTCGCCACGGCGTCGATGACCTCGACCTCGTGGGCGCGCATATCGGGGCCAAAAAGCGAGACGCCGAGGAGACGCAACGTGAGCCGTCGCATCGCTGGCAACAGGCGGACGCCGTCGGTGCCGGCCGCCCAGACGCGAGCAGGCTCCGGAACCGTACTCGGGTCGCCGGAACTCACCTGCCCCGGGAGGCCGTCGGCGAACTCCCCGAGCGTCGAAAGCGTCGTCTCCGCCAACTCGGGGACGTGGCCCTGTGCCTGTTGTTCGGCGAACTCCGGGCCGACGAGTCGGAGGCGTTCGACCCACGACCCTTCCTCGCTGTCGGCGTGGAGGCTGACGATGCTGTTGCGAACGACGCGGCTGAAGTCCCGCGAGCCGGGAACGTCGAGCGCGCGGAAATCGGAGGGGTCGGATTGCAGCACCGACTGGACGTCCTCGGGGTTCGACAGCAGGTACACCCCGGAATCGAGCGCGGGATGCAGCGGCGGGACGCGAACCACGTCGCCGTACCGGTCGCGGAGCGCTGCCGCGACGACGATTGGGTCGTCGTTGACGAGTGCCGGCAGGAATTCGACGAGTTCCGTCAGCGTCGGGCCCTGCTGTGGCCCATCCCCACTCGGATTGAGGATGCTCATACTTGTGTGTTATTGTCACACACGTATAGCTTGATTGGCCGTTTCCGCCGTCGACACACGGAGGGCGTGCCGTTATGTCGCTACGGCCACGTGCCGCCTTCCTCGTAGGCGGTCAGCACGCGGCGGAGTGCGACGACGTAGGCCGCCGTCCGGAAGTTCGGGATGTCGAGTTCCTCGTAACAGTCGATGAGGCCCTCGAACGCCTCGACGATGTGGCGCTCCAGTTCGTCGTTGACCTTCTCTTCGGTCCAGTAGAATCGCTGTCGGTTCTGGACCCACTCGAAGTACGACACCGTGACACCCCCGGCGTTCGCGAGGATGTCGGGGAAGACGTGGACGTCTCGTTCGGTGAGTACGTCGTCGGCGTCCGGCGTCAGCGGGCCGTTTGCGGCCTCGACGATGACGTCTGCACTCACCTCTTCGGCGAGGTCGCCGTCGATGGCGTTCTCCAGCGCCGCCGGAACCAGCAGGTCCACGTCCAGCGTCAACAGCTCCTCGTTAGTCAGCTCCTCGACGTCGTCGTAGCCGGTGACCGACCCGGTTTCGAGTTTGTGTTGCTTGACCGCCTCGGCGTCCAGTCCCGCCTCGTCGTACACCGCACCGGAGGAGTCCGAAACAGCTACGATGTTGGCACCGAGTTCCGATTCGATGAGGCGTGCGGCGACGCTGCCGGCGTTACCGTACCCCTGTACGGCGACGGTCGCTCCGGGCATCTGCTTGCCGAGGTAGTCGAACGCCTCACGAGCGGTTAGCATCGTCGAGCGGCCGGTCGCCTCGACACGCCCACGGGACCCACCGGATTCGATAGCTTTCCCCGTGACGACGCCCGGTGCTGTCGTGTTTTCGAGCGTCTCGTAGGTGTCCTTCAGCCAGTTCATCTCCTGTTGGCCGGTGTTCACGTCGGGCGCAGGTATATCGCGGTCCTCGCCGATGAGCGGTCGGAGCTCTTTTGCGTACGACCGAGTGATACGTTCGAGTTCGTCCGTCGAGTACTCGCGTGGGTCGATGACGATGCCACCTTTCCCACCGCCGTATGGAATGTCGACGGTCGCACACTTGTACACCATCCACCCCGACAGCGCCTTCACCTCGTCGCGGCTGACCCCCGGGTGATAGCGGATGCCACCCTTGTACGGCCCGCGGTCGCCGTTGAACTGCGAGCGGTAGGCCCGGAACACGCCGATTGAGCCGTCGTCTAGCTCGACGGAGAGGTTCGTCTCCAGTACTCGTTCGGGGTTCCGAAGGCGTTCGAGCGTGTCTTCCTCGATGTCCACGTAGGCCGCGGCATCGTCGAGTTGCTCTTGGAAGCTCTCGAACGGATTGACATCCTCAGACATACCAAATCACTCGTTCAGTCATCGCTTAAGCGTGACGAACGATCTACTCAGAGGGTCGCCGGACACCCTTCTCGGAGGAAATGAGTGGGACGAACCGTCCGATTACCCGCTCATTCCGTCGAGGCTCGATGTTGCTCCATGATGCGCTCGGCACGGGCGATAAGCGGCGCGTCTATCATCTCGTCGTCGACGCGGAACACGCCGCGTCCGTCCTCTTCGGCGGTTTCACGAGCCTCGAGTACCTTCTCGGCCCACTCGACCTCCTCGTCGTCGGGCGTGAACGCCTCGTTGATGACGGCCACCTGTGCCGGGTGGATGGCCATCTTCCCGTCGTAGCCCAGTTGTCCAGCGAAGCGCGTCTCTTCGGCGAGTCGGTCCGTTTCCCCGATGTCGGTGAACACGGTGTCGATGGCGTCGATTTGGGCGGCACTGGCCGCCAAAACCACGTGTTGGCGGGCGTGGGACACCTCCGTTCCGTCGTCGGTTCTGGTCGCTCCGATGTCCGCCGAGAGGTCCTCCGCACCGAAGGCGACGGCGTCGACGGCCGACGTCGCGGCGATTTCCTCGGCGTGGAGGACGCCCGAGGCGGATTCACACAGGGCGATGACCGGCAGGTCGTAGCCGTGGTCACGGAGCAACTCGTCCATCTCGCCGACGCCGGCAGCAGAGTCGGCTTTCGGCACCATCACCGAATCGACACGAGGGGTTCCCGAAAGCGCCACTTCGATGTCCTCGTCGGCGACGCTCGGTGTCGGGTTCACCCGGAGACACACTTCGCAGTCGGGGTCGAACTTCGGGTCGGTCAACACGTCGTTGAGCGACTCGCGAGCCTCGGCTTTCCGTCCGGGGGCGACGGCGTCTTCGAGGTCGAAGACGACCGTGTCGGCACCCGAACCGGGTGCTTTGTACATCAGTGCCGGCTGGTCGGCAGGCGAGAACAGCACGCTCCTCCGGGGCATAGCCAACGGTCGGTCCGTGTCGGCAAAATAACTGCCGCTGGTGATGGAGACACGTCGTCGGTCCATCTCTCGGCGTCGAGTCCGTCCAGTTGGTCCGACTCGACGACAAATCGGCTCCGTCCGTACCGCAGTGTGGGTTCGTTACGCTGTGTCGCACATTCCGTTGCTTCAGATAGAACATATTGGCCATCTGTAAGGGGATTCGAACGGCGGTAGCGTTTAGTCGGCGGCCGCCCTCGCCCGTCGCATGACGGGACTGTACTACGAGGAGTTCGAGGTTGGCCAGACCATCGAACACGACAAGCGGCGGACGATTAGCGAGTCGGACAACCAGGACTTCTGTGATATGACGATGAACCAACAGCCGCTGCACCTCGATGCCGACTTCGCGGCTGATACCCAGTTCGGCCAGCGACTCGTCAACGGGCTCTACACGATGAGCCTCGCCGTCGCGCTGTCGGTTCCCGACACCACCGACGGCACCATCGTCGCCAACCTCGGCTACGACAACGTCGAACACCCCAACCCCGTCTTCCACGGCGACACCGTGTACGCCCGGACGACGGTCACCGACAAACGCGAGACCAGCGACGGCGAGCGCGGCATCGTCGAGATGCACCTCGAAGTGTTCAAAATCGACGACCCCGACGACACCCTGGTCTGTGAACTCGACCGGACGGCGCTGTCGCTGAAGCGACCGGAGTAATGGAATCCGCGCTGGCGTGCGTTTATCAGGGAGGGCGAACAACCGCGGGGTATGTCCGCCGCCTCCACTGCCGGCACCGGCTCCCGTTCACCGTCGCTCGACTGGCTGACGCTGGACGACGACGAGAAACTCCTGTGGTCGAGCCGCCCACACCGCAGTAGCCTCGTCCCCGCCCTCGTGGTCGGGATTCCACTGTCGTTCGTCCTCGTCGGCATTCCCATCCTCCTCAGCGCGTACCTCACCTACCAGAACACCTACTACGTCGTCACCGACGCCGGCCTCTACAAGAAGACCGGTATCCTCTCCCGTGACGTACAGAAAATCGGCTTCGACAAGGTCCAGAACACCTCTTACAGCCAGTCGGCCATCGGCGGATACTTCGGCTACGGCAACGTCGATGTCTCGACTGCGGGCGGCAGCGGCGTCGAGATGCGGTTCCGGTCGGTCCCCGACCCCGCCGACGTACAGCAACTCATCAACAAGCGCATCAAGTCGAAAGAGCCCACGGGCGACGACAAAAGCGAAGTCCTCGACGACGTCCTCGAGGAACTTCGGGCCATCCGTACCGCCCTCGAAGAGCGATGACCGAACACTGGCTGTCGCTCGAAGCCGGCGAAGCCGTCGAGTGGGAGGCGTCCCCACGGCTGATGCGTGCGGCCCCGGCCGTCGCAATTAGCCTCACACTCGCGGTTGCGGCCATCGTCGGCGGGGTCGTCGTCGACCGACTGGCCCTCGCGCTGTTGGTCGTCGCACCGATTCCGGGGATTTACGCGTATCTCCGGGTCACCAACACGACGTTCGTGCTCACGAACCGTGCGCTGTACCGCAAGAGCGGCGTCCTCGCTATCGACGTTCGGACCGTCGAACTCGGCCGCGTCCAGAACAGCACCTCTTCGCAAGGAATCCTCGGAACGGCGTTCGGCTACGGGAACGTCACCGTCGACGTTGCTGGTGGCCGCGACCTCCGGCTGTTCGACATCTACGACCCCGACGACGTTCGGACCGATATCGAACGTCTCGCCGGGCGTAGCGACGAGATTCCGGGCACACTGGAACAGTGGCGGAGCGTCCGCGAGGAACTCCGAGCCATTCGCCGGGAACTCGACGGTCAGCCGAAGTAAGCGTCGTAGTCGACCCTTACGTCCGCTTCGATGTCGGGAAACGTCTCGCGAAGCACCTCGACGACCGCCTCGACCGGCGAGGGAACACTCGGCGCGAAGGCGTCGTCGGTCGTCCAGGCGAACTCCACCTTCCAGTCGCTGCCGAGGAGAAACGCCGCCCGCTTCGGCGGCCCGTAGTGGCCTTCCCACTCCTCGTAGCGGACGCCGTAGTACTCCGCGGCGCTGCCGCCGTCGCCGAGCAACACCACCGGGAGGTCGTAGTCGTCGGCGTAGGCCGCCGACGCGTAGATGCTGTCCATCGAGACGCCCCACACCTGTAGCCCCTCGCGGCCGTGCCAGCCGGCGTCGCGAATCGCACACAACTCCGCGGTCGCAGTCGGCAGGAACGTCGAGGGAAAGAACCACAACAGGACGGCGTCGTCCGCCTCGATGGCCCTGAACAGTTCGTACACGTCGGGCGACCCCCTCTCGACGCCCGGCGAGTTCG
>JBMCDV010000005.1:0-13797 GCA_048618255.1 Natronomonas sp.
GTGCTCGGAGCCGTCCCGGCCGACAACACGAGGTAGTACTCGGCCGGGACGGCTCCGAGCACCATCAGGAATCACCCTCCTCGTCCCGCTTCGCCAGCATGACGGCGCCGTCCAAGGCGGCGTCCAACACGATTGCGATGGTGATGAACGACACGAGGAAGCCCTCGCTGGCGAAGTCACCGGCATCGAGGTTGAACATCGCATAGCCGATGGAGCGGGTTATCGACCCTTCGGCGAACCCGGTGGCGGTTCCGAACCCCGACGTGAGGAACACCGCCGAGAGGAAGCCGAATAGGGCGACGGCGAGGATGCCGGCGGCCTTGCTCGATTCGGTGTGGAGCTGTGGGCGCGTCGTCATTGTGCCACCTCCTCGGGTTCGGGACCGGGGTCCCGGCGAACAAGCATGACGGCGAAGGTGATCAGGATGAGCACCCCACCGACGTACACGAGTACCTGCATCGCTGCGAGGAACTCGGCGCGTAACATCACGTAGTGGACCGCGACGGATAGCAACGCTACACCCAACAGTAGCGCGGAGTGCCACACGTCACGGACCAACACGACGCCCAGACTCGCTCCGACGGTCACCAGAGCGAACAACAGGAACGCCAGTGTCTCGTACGGTACTACAGCCATTGTTTACCTCTCCAGTCGGGTTCCCTTTGAAGATTTCCGTTTCCACCTACTGTATCTCCTGTACGAGCGCGCACGCGAACGGCGACGACGCCCTGATATCGCCTCACCGCGAAAAGAGTCGCCGGGAATGGCTTACATCTCGACGACGTTGCCGCAATCCGGACACGTGAGCGTCACGCCCGACTCGTCGACCTCGGTGACGTGGTAATCCGCGCCGCATTCCGCACACGGAAACTTCGCGCGCGTCTCGCCCATTCCCTTCGGCGCGCCGAGCGCCAGCGCGCGCACCCGGTCGTCGCTCTCGTTTCGGCCCTCCTGATACTCGCCGGGGCCGAATCGAACGACCTCGTCGGGACCGACCTCGTAGTCGTCCTCGGGCGTCTGGAACGTCGCCGTCCCATCCATGACGTAGAAGACCTCCTCCTGGTCCATGTGGGTGTGCATCCCGCCGGAGAAGGACTCCCCCGGCGCTAGCTCGTAGTAGTTCAGCGCCATATCCGAGAGCCCGAGCGGTTCGGTGGCGTGTTTCTGTACGTCGGCGACGCGCGGGTCGTTGTCCAACTCGTCGATGGATACCTTCTCCATGGCGAGCGAGTGGTATCGCGGGGGTATGGTAAGTTTTGACGTTGCGCGCCGCGATTGCCGGGAGGTGTCGAGGCCGTTTCTATACACAGTAGCGCATCGGCGCAAAACACTTCACCGTATGTGCAGAGCGTTTCGCTATGCCCTCCCGGCGCGAACTCTCGGTTGCCCTCGCCTTGGCGCTTGCTGGCTGTTTCTCCTCGGAATCGTCCGACTTCGACCCGGATAGCCACGTCCCCGACGAGTGGCACGACGAACCGAAACGAGGACTGGCCGAACCGTTGGAGCGGTCGGTAGAAATAGACCCTGCCGATTTGAGTGGCACGCTGGAGGACGAGTGTGACGAGGCTGCTGGCGGGAGCGTTTCCGATGTCGTCAGGGACCGACTCGACGACCCGGATAATCTGGTCATTTTCTGTTGTAGTGACGTAGGCGGCCACGAGAAATCGGTCGTCGTCAACCGCCGAATGTCAGTCAGTCGGGACGGTAATCTACTCTCTGCCCCCGGTTTCACGTTCGAAGCACTCCGAGAAGCCACGCCGGAATCAGTGACGATTACTGCCAGTATGTACGACGACGAACACACGTGTTCTGCCCCCGTCTTCGTAGAAGACGTAGTTGAACGAGAGGCATGAGACAGAGTAGAGTTTGGTGAGACATTACGGCGCCTCCAGCGTAGAAACACTATCACCGACCGTTTAACGAAAGGAGCATCCGCGAGGCGCGCTTCGCGCGCCGAGCGGTTCTACCGCGCCGACCAACGGGAGGCGCGGGACCGAGACCCGACCGTAGGGAGGGTCGAAGTGTCTTTTTCATCGAAGTTTTTGTCGGTCGCCGAGCGGAGCGAGGCGACCGTACAAAAAGTTCGGGGTCTATTGATAGTCCACTTCCCCTTCGCCTTCGCCGATCCACGCACCGCGGTCGGGTTCTCGGGAAGCGAGGGGGTCGATGTCCTTGTACCACGGGACGTTCTTCAGCTGCTCCTTGTTGTAGGCGAGGTCGTCCTTCGTATCGCCCGTGAACTCGAAGTTCTGGGTGAGCAGGATGGCGTCGACGGGGCAGACCTCCTCGCACAGTCGGCAGTAGATACACTGGCCGATGTGGAGGTTGTACTCCTCGCCGTTGCGCTGGTCGTCCGTGATAATCTGGATGGTGTCGTTCGGACAGACGTTCTCACACTGTCGACACCAGATGCAGCGCTCCTGGGAGAACTTGTGGACGCCGCGGAACCGAGGCGACACGTCGGGTGTCTCCTCGGGATACTGGACGGTGAACTTCTCGCCGTCCAGGGCGTGTTTCATCGTCGTTGCCATCGATTTGAGCATTCCAATCATGGTTAGGCAATCACCCCGACGATAACGGCGGTGAGGACGAGGTTCGCAAGCGAGAGCACGAGCATGCCCTTCCAGCCCACCTCGATGAGCTGGTCGATGCGGAGTCGTGGCAGCGCCGAGCGCGCCCACTGTGTGAACAGGAAGACGGCCCAGATTTTGATGATGAACCACAGGATGCCCGGCAACACCGGACCGGCGGGGCCACCGAGGAACAGCGTCGCGATGATGGCGCCGCCGAGGAAGATGTGGATGAACTCACCGAGGTAGATGAGCACGAAGTACGCACTCGAGTACTCGGTCTGGTAGCCGGCGACGATTTCGGTCGGCGCCTCCGGGATGTCGAAGGGGTTGCGGCCGACCTCCATCAGGTTCGCGACCATGAACAGCATGAACGCGAAGGGGTTGACGAAGACGTACCACGACGGAATCGCGACGCCGCCGAGGGAGACGAGGGTCTCGGTCTGTGCGGCGACGATCTCGCTCATCTGCAGCGAGCCAGCGAACAGAACCACCGAGGCCGCGATGAGCACCAGCGGAATCTCGTAGGCGAGGTTCTGTGCGACCGCACGCAGACCGCCGAGCATCGAGAATTTGTTGTTCGACGCGTAGCCGGCCATCACCAGACCGACCGAGGCGATGGAGGCGACGGCGAAGACGTAGACGAGGCCCGCCTCGGGGTCCGCGAGGTGGATGCCGTTGCCCATCGGGATGACGGCGAAACCGAGCAGCGCGGAACTCGCGATGACTATGGGAGCGAGGTCCCACGCCGGGCGGTCGACGCCCTCGGGAACGATGAGTTCCTTCGACAGCAACCGAACGGCGTCGGCGACGATGATGAGCAATCCGGCGGGGCCGATTCGGTTGACTGCGTAGCGGTCCGTGAACGCGGCGGTGATCTTCCGTTTGGCCCACGGGCCGGCCAGTGCCGTCATCGTCAGCATCAGCGTGCCGATGAGTGCCGCACCGATGAACGACGCGATGAACGCCTCGCCGGGGCCCATATCGGTGCCGAACCCGAGCAGGTCGCCGATGATATCGGGCAACGGTGTCTGGGTTTGGGACGGAATCATCGGTCCACCTCACCCAACACGATGTCGAGGCTGCCCAGCGATGCGATGAGGTCCGGGATGTACTCGCCTTCGGTCATCTCTCGCAGCGTGTGTAGGTTACAGAAGCACGGACTGCGAATCTTGAATCGGGCGGGCTTGTCGGTGCCGTCCGAGCGCATGTAGATGCCGAGTTCGCCCTTCGCGGCCTCGACGCCGCGGTAAATCTCGGTGTCGGGGTCGGGCTTGAGCGTCCGCGGGACGTTGGCCTGAATCGTCCGTTCCTCCTCGGGCCACTCTTCGAGCAGGTCGACACACTGCTCGATAATCTTCGCGGACTCCTCGACCTCGCGCATCCGGACGAGGACGCGGCTGTAGTTGTCACAGCCGTCCTCGGTGATGACGTCCCAGTCGAGTTCCTCGTAGTAGCCGTAGGGGTCGTCGCGGCGCAGGTCGATGTCGACGCCGGAGCCACGGGCGACGGGACCGGTGGCGCCGTACTGCTTTGCGACCTCCGGGGGGAGTTCGCCGGTGTTGACACACCGGAGCTGGAAAATCTCGTTCGAGGTGATGAGGTTGTGGTACTCCTGGGTCTTCTCCGGGAGGCCGTCGAGGAAGTCCCGAACCTTCTCGAAGAAGTCCTCGCGGGGTTCGGGGATGTCCCACGCGACGCCGCCGAGACGGAGGTAGTTGAACATCAGCCGCTGACCGGTGAGGTCCTCGAGGATGTCCTGGACGACCTCGCGGTCCCGGAAGGCGTACTGGAAGACGGCGGTGAAGTCGCCGAAGACGTCCAGCGCGAACGTCCCCAGCGCGAGCATGTGGCTCGCGATGCGACACAGTTCCGCGGACATCGTCCGGATGACCTGTGCGTACTCCGGCACCTCGATGTCCGCCATGTCCTCGGCCGCGCGGGCGTAGGCCCACTCGTTGAGGATGCCGGCGGAGACGTAGTCCCAGCGGTCGGGGTACGGCATAATCTGGTGCCGATACGTCGACTGCTGGCACATCTGCTCCTCACAGCGGTGGAGGTAGCCGATGTCGGGTTCCACGTCGGCGATTTGCTCGCCGTCCAGCACCGTCTCCACGTGCAGGACACCGTGTGTGGCGGGGTGGTGTGGTCCGATGTTAATGAACATCGTATCGGACTCCGACCCCTCGCCACGCTGGTCCGGCTCCAGGGGGTTGGCGTGTTCGCGGAACGGGACGACCTGCGGTTTCTCGGGGTTGTAGTCCTTCCCGAGGGGGTGGCCCTGCCAGGTCTCCGGCAGCAGGATGCGGCGCAGGTCGGGGTGGTCGGCGTACTCGATGCCGACGAGGTCGTACGCTTCCCGCTCGTGCCAGTCGGCCGTCCGGTACACCGCTTCGCCGGACTGGCTAATCGGGTCGTCACGCGTGGTAGGAACGACGACGCCGACCTCCTGTGTGGGGTCGTCGTACTTCTTCAGGTGGTAGATGGACTCATAGCGGTCCTCGTACTCCTGGGCGGTGACACAGGAACAGTAATCGAAGCCCGCCTCCTCACGGAGCGCGCCGAGGACTTTCTGTACCTCGTCCGGGCGGACGACGAACGCCGGCGCGTTGACGTGTTCTTCCCGTCCGATGACGGCGTCGCCGAGCAGCGCCTCGAGTTCGGCGTAGTCGACGTTGCCGTCGGGCGTTTCACCGACGTCCGTGGGTTTCGGTTCCTCCAGACTCATGGTGAATTCGCCCAGTTGTACCGCATGACGAGGTCGTCCTCGTCGATTTCGTCTGCGAGGTGCTGTACCAACTCGTCGCGTTCGAGGTCACCGAACTGTTCGAGTTCGTACGGTTTGACCGTCACCGGCGAGGTTTCACCGTTTGCGACCCGCTCCTGCAGTTTGGCGATGCCGTAGATGAGCGCCTCGGGGCGCGGCGGACAGCCGGGAACGTGGATGTCGACCGGGATGACCTCCTCGGCGCCCTTGACGACGTTGTACCCCTCCTGGAACGGGCCGCCGGAGATGGTACACGACCCCATGCCGACGACGAACTTCGGTTCGGGCATCTGGTCGTAGACGCGTTTCATCCGCGGGGCGAACTTCGAGACGATAGTCCCCGGGACGATAATCACGTCGGCCTGTCGCGGGGAGGCCCGCGGCACACCCGCGCCGAAGCGGTCGAGGTCGTGCTTGACCGCGTAGGTGTGCATCATCTCGATGCTGCAGCACGCAATACCGAACTGCAGCATGAACATCGACGACCCCCGGACCCAGTTCATGAATTTGTCGAACTTGGTGAGGATGAACGGCGAGGAGCCGAAGGCCTCCCGAAGTTTCGAATTGAACCGGTTGTCGACGCCGTCGCCCATCCGGGCTTCCTGCGTCGAGACTGTGTCGTGGATTTCCTGTTCGCTACTCATAGTTCACTCTTGATTTCCGCACGTTCGCTCTTGACCCAGCGAACGGCACCGTTGCGCCACGCCCACCCGAGTCCGATGACGAGAATTGCGAGGAAGACGAGCATCGGGCCCAACACCGGAGTCAGTCCGAACTCGGCCACTGCGTCGCTGTAAATCAGTGCCCACGGGAAGATGAGCACCGTTTCGATGTCGAAGACGACGAACAGCAGCGCAATCAGGTAGTACTGAATGTTGAACCGAATGCGCGTATCGCCCGTCGGAATCTCGCCGGACTCGTAGGTGGCGCGTTTACCTTGTTCGGGCACGCTCGGCCGGAGGAGACTCGATATCCCAATCATCGAGAGGGGTATCGCGACTCCCACCAACGCCAGCGCCCCGACGGCGATCCATGGATTGCTCATCGCTTCTGTATCGTATGACGGTTAGGAACACCGATACATAAGAGTTGATTTGTCCGTCGGCGCCGGCTCACTGCCGATTTTCACGGAACGCCTCGGTCCCCTCGCGATGGAGTGCCATCGACACCTCGCCGACGCCGTCCTGGAGGGCGTCGTGGTACGCTTCCAGGCGGTCTTCGAGTTCGGAGTGTGCACGCGAGAGCGTCTGGACTGCCGACAGCGCCGCGTTGAACGACTTGCCCGCGTCGACGGCGACGATGGGCGCGCCCGTCGGCATTCCGATGACCGAGTCGACGGACTTCTCCTGAACCGGGACGCCGACGACCGGAATCGGGTAAGCGATGGAGGCGGTCATGTTCGGGAGGTCCGCCGATTTGCCGCCCGCACCGGCGATGATGACGTCGAGGCCGCGCGCTTTGGCCGTCTCGCCGTAGACGTACATCAACTCGGGCGTCCGGTGGGCCGAGACGACGAACGTCTCGAAGGTGAACCGCGAGTCCGGCGGGTCGTCGTAGTCGGTCACTTCCTCGAATCCGAGTTCCGTCAGTGCCTCGTAGGCCCCGTACATGGTGTCGAGGTCCGAATCCGAGCCCATGATGATGCCCACGTCGGGCGTCTCCTCGTCGGAGCGGTCCGCCTCGGCTTCGGCCTCCAGCAAGTCGATAACTGCCTGTACCTCCGCAGAGCGTGTCATAGGAACGTCCCCGAACGGGAGGCGCTTTGTCGTTGTGGTTGACGGCGAAACATCCCACAAATCCGTGTGTCCGACTGACGATGGCACAAAAACCACCACACATCGACGGCGGTGAAATTACGACAGTGGAGTCGTCGAATACAATCGAAATGCATCGTAGACGGACGTTTCTGAAAGGCGCTGGAATCGTCGGTGCGGCCGGCCTCATCGGAGCGGGGAACGTAACGGCGACGACGGCGACTCGAATCGACGACGACCTCGACCTCACGGGCGGGGTACAGGACGGGATTGCCGTACTGGACGCCGACGCGGCGGTCGACGGAATCGCCGACGAGATAACCGGTCTCGACGTCGACGCCGAGAGCCGAGCGTTCGAGGTACTGCCGCTCGTGTACTTCCGAGCACCGGGGCCCGTCATCGAGACGATTGCCGAACTCGACGGCGTTCGCTACGTCGCCGCCAACCGCGAGTTGGAGTACTACAACGACGACGCCGCCGAAGTGACCGACGTGAACGCCGCCCGGTCGAATCGGAACGTCGACGGGTCGGGAACTCACGTCGCCGTCATCGACAGCGGCATCGACGCACTCCACCCCGATTTGACCGTCGAGAACAACTACCAGTGGGCGGGCAACCCCATCGGGTCGCCGACGCTGTGGGTGCCGGCTCACGACCTCGACACCGACGAACTCGGTCACGGCACGCACTGCTCGGGAACCGTCGCCGGACGCGGCGACACCGACGGTGGGATGGCCCCCGGCGCCTCGCTGACTGGGTATTCGACCGGCGCGGTCGTTTCCGTTCTGAAGTCGGCCGCGGCGTTCGACCACCTGCTCGCGAACCACGCCGCCGCCGTCGACGTGGTGTCGAACTCCTACGGTGCAGCCTCGGGCGCTGATTTCGACCCGAACGCGCCGCTGAACGTCGCCACCGAGACGGCGACGTTCGACGAGAACCTCGTCTGTGTCTTCGCCGCCGGCAACGACGGCCCGAGCGCGGACACGCTGAACGACTACGCGAAGGCCCCGTGGGTACTCGGCGTCGCCGCGACGAACGACGACAAGGCGCTGATGGACTTCTCCTCGCGCGGGCGTCCCGACGGAAAACACGACCGCGATGCAGCTCTCGACGACGGAACGGGCATCTACCGCCCCGGCGTCGCCGCCCCCGGCAACCAAATCAACAGCACGATGTCGCCGACCGACCCCCTGCAGGCGACAGCCCCCGACACCGACCCCTACTACGCCGCGATTTCGGGCACGTCGATGGCGTGTCCGGTCGTCTCCGGCGTCGCCGCGCTCATGCTGGAGGCCGCAAGCGGCACGCCCGACGCCCTCGAAGTCATCAGAGCTATCGAGGCCACCGCCGACGATATCGGCTTCGACCCCTACGAGACCGGCCGCGGGTTCGTCGACGCCGACGCCGCCGTCGACCGCGCCGCCTCCGGCGACTGGGCCTGACTACTCGAAGGTCAACCCGTCGCGCAGTTCTCGCGCGTCTGCCAGCAGGTCCGAACAGTCGGATGCGTCATCGTCGACCAGCGTGACGTGACCCATCTTCCGGAGCGGCCGTACCTCCCGTTTCCCATACCAGTGTAGCGACGCCGTCGGTGACTCGAGGACTGAATCGGTCCCCGACAGGGTCGCGATTTCCGGTTCGTCCACGTCGCCGAGCAGGTTCGTCGTCACGCTCGGGCCGCGGCGCTCGGCCGAACCGAGCGGCCACCCCAACACGGCGCGGACGTGCTGTTCGAACTGCGAGGTGCGTGCGCCCTCGATGGTCCAGTGTCCGGAGTTGTGCGGTCGGGGAGCGATTTCGTTGACGAGTATCTCGCCGTCGACTTCGAACAGTTCGATACCGTAGACGCCGCGTCCGTCGAGGGTTTCCAGCACCTCGAATGCGACCTCGCGGGCCCGCTCCCTCGTTTCGGGGTCGGTACGCGCTGGAGAAGCAGTCTCTCGAAGGATTTCCGCCTCGTGAATCGTCTCGGTGACCGGGTAGGCGCGGACTTCGTCGGCGCCTTTCACCCCCATCACGGCGAGTTCGCGCTCGAAGTCGACCATCTCCTCGGCCAGCGCGGGGCCGCCGAGGGCCTCCAGGACCGCCTCGGCTTCCTCGGGGCCGCCCGCTGGCATGTTCCCGCGGCCGTCGTACCCGCCCTCTCGGGCCTTACACATCAGGGGCCAGCCGAGTTCCTCGCCGGCCGTCCGTAGGTCCCCGACGTCGTCGACTCGTCGGAACTCGGGGATTGGGATACCGGCATCCGCAAGCGCGCGGTTCTGGACGAGTTTGTCCTGAATCGTCCGCAAGGTGTCGGGGTCGGGATGGACCGGTGTGTCCGTCTCCTCGCTGACCCGCTGCATCTCGTCGGGGTCGGCGAGTTCGATTTCGAAGGTGAGTACGTCGACCCGTTCGGCCAGCTCCCGAATCGCGTCGTAGTCGTCGAAGTCGCCGACGATTTGCTCGCGGACGACCGGCGCGGCCGGACAGTCCGGCGTCGGGTCCGAGACGACCAACTCGACGCCCAGCGGGCCGGCGGCCTCGCCCATCATCCGTCCGAGTTGTCCGCCGCCGACGACGCCCAACGTCGCGGCTGGCGTGGTGTGGTTCATATGTACCTTCGAGCGGCCACCGGCCGAGAAAGTTGCTATCTGGAGCGACCGCTCACTCCAGCTGCGATTCGTCGACGTAGAAGACGAACGGCGTGTCGAAGGTCCGCATCAGGTGGACGCGAGCGTCGTAGCGGTCGTCGATGCGCTCGTCGACGGCTCCCCGTTCGTCGGCGTGGACGATGACGACCGGCGGGTTCTCCGCCAGCGCCGATTCGAGCGTCCCGTTGTCGGGCGCACAGTCGACGTTCATCTCGCCGGCCTCGAAGTACCACGGCAGTGGCAGGGCGTTGAACCAGTTCGAACACGTCGGGCGTCGCTCTAGCTCCTCGTTACCGGTCGGGTTGTTGAGGTGCTCGCCGTACAGCACCACGTCAGTTCCCTCGTTCTCGTCGGCCAGCGTGCGCATGTCGGTTAACGTCGGTTCCACGTCTCCGGAGGGTTGGGCGTACTGAACGAGGGGATTGTCGTCGGATTTCGGGTCGGCAAAGCTCGTCGCATAGCCCGTCCAGGCCATCGACCCGACGAGGACGATGCCGAGGACGACGACCAGGGCCACGCTGACGGTATCGTCGTCGAGTTGGGCGTCCCGCCCCCACCGATAGAGGACGCCGAGGCCGTAGGCGGCGGGAATCGAAAGCGGCAGGACGATGTGGACGACGAGCCACGCCGACCCGCCGATGTCTGTGATGAAGGGGTAGCCGACGAGCGAGGCCGCCCCCCAGTAGAAACTGAAGGAGACCAGGTCGTCGGGTCGGTCGGCGGCGTACAGCGTGACGGCGAAGCCGACCAGCGCCATCGCGACGAGTGCCGTCGAGGATTCGGCGGTGATGAACGCCATCTCACCGAAGTATTCGAGGTAGGGGTTTGGGTCGTCGGTTCGGGGTGTAATCCACTGACAGCCGTACAGTTCGGCGGTCGAACCGAGCGTGAACGCGAAGAGATGCGGGAGTTCGAGCGGGTTCGCGAGCGCTTCACCGAGTGTCGGCGCGGCGGCCACGTCGAAGTAGCCATCGTAGCCGGAACAGGAGCGGTAGTACAGTCCCCGTGAGGGGAGGCTGCCGCGCGGCGCGTACACGTACGTGACGGTGAGGAGGAACAGCGCGACGCTGCCGGCGATGGAACGAGCGTGGCGGACGACGCTGCCGAGCGCCCACGCGAGATACCGCCGAAGAACGTCCGTCGGGGACTGCTCGCCGAGCCGGGCGAACAGCAGGCGGTGATGGAGGAGCAGAACCGTCGCGCCGACGAACGCTAAGAGGTACGCCAGCACGTTCTCCTTGGCGCCGAAGCCGACGGCGAGGGCGAACGTCGCCCCGTAGAGATAGCGACCGTCGTCGAAGTCGATGGCCCGGACGAAGCAGGCGAAGGCGAGAAACGAGAAGGTGGCCGCGAGGATGTCGCTTCGCATGAATCGTGAGAAGTACAGCAACACTGGATTCAGCGCGAGAAACAGCGCCAGCGAGACGACCGTCTCATCGCGCAGTCGGTGTCGGAACAGTAGCGCGGCGAGCGGTAGGAGACCACCGACCAGCGCGGGGAACAGTCGCATCACGAAGTCGGTCGCACCGAGCAACTCGAACAGTGGCGCGTTGACGAGATGCAACAGCGGGCCGTGGATGATGGGTCGGTAGAACGTCACCCCCGAGGCGGCGTAGTCGGCAATCCAGTAGGCGACGCGTCCCTCGTCCCAGTGGGCGACGCGACTGCCGAGAAAGGCCAACCGGAGGACAATCGAGACGACAGTGAGACCGAGAACGGCGAGCAGCGTTCTGTCGCGACGAACGTTCATCGCCGGTACCCAGACGCCCGGGGATTAGAATCCTTCTGGTCCGTTCCGAGTCATATGGTACCATTCAACAAACTTCAAGTCGCTGCGGTCCGAACCCTTTCGAGACCATGTCGAGCGAACGCCCCATGTTCGAAACCCGTGACCGCAGAGAACTGTACGAGTTCATCGACTCACACGGTGAGGTGACCTACGACGACCTCATCGAGTCGGACCTCCTGACCGACCCCGACCGATATCGGCAACTGGTCGCAGTGATGAAACGGGACGGCATCCTGGAGGAACACGACGGCACGCTCCGACCGGCGCTGGACGCCGGCACCGAAGAGACACACCACGTCGACGGCACGAAGGTGACCATTCGGCCGGCGAGACAGGGGGACATCTCCGGTATCCTCGGCGTGATGCGACAGGTGGCCGAGGAGAAACGCTACATCGTCGCCGAAGACGTAGCTGAGCAGTTATCGAGCGACAGCGCCCTCGTCCGCCAGGACCTCGAAGACCAGCGGTTCTTCGTGGCCACGGTAACCGACGAGGTCGTCGGGTGGTGTGCCGTCGAGACGCCGAAACTCGACAAACTCGCACACACCGGCGAACTCACCCTCGGCGTCCTAGAGGAGTACCGGGGACAGGATATCGGCAGCCACCTGATGCAGCGGGCGCTGTCGTGGGCCTCGAAAGCCGGCTTCCACAAGGTGTACAACAGCATTCCGGCGACGAACGCCGCAGGCATCGAATTCCTCGAAGAGCACGACTGGAACACCGAGGCTATCCGCCGAGACCACTACCGAATCGACGGGGAGTTCGTCGACGAGGTGATGATGGCAATACGGTTGAACGACTGAAACGATTCGGTACGACGATTCGTACACCGGCCCCGGCAGTCGACGGTCGTTTCGGCAGTTCTTTTAGGCGCCCT
Source organism: Natronomonas sp. (assembly GCA_048618255.1). Classification (GTDB taxonomy): domain Archaea; phylum Halobacteriota; class Halobacteria; order Halobacteriales; family Haloarculaceae; genus Natronomonas. The sequence goes on from JBMCDV010000005.1 coordinate 12,391, forward strand.
GACCGACCGACACGCATGGTAGCGCTCGGGCTGGTAGTCGCGCAGTTCAACAAAGAGCGGCCGATTACCCACGAGATGGAGGAACGCGGACGGGCGGCCGCCGACGACGCCGGTGTCGACATCGTCGAAACTATCGAGGTCCCGGGGGCCTACGACACGCCGCTGGCTGCCGACCGACTGGCACGCCGGGAGGACGTCGACGCCGTCGCCGTCCTCGGTGCCATCATCACCGGCGACACCGACCACGACCAGGTCATCGCCGACGCCGCCGCACAGGGGTTGACCGACGTATCCCTACAGCGGGACACCCCGGTCGCCTTCGGCGTCATCGGCCCCGGCATGAGTCAGGCGGAGGCCGAAGAGCGAATCGAATACGGGGCGACCGCCGTCCGGAGCGCTATTGAACTCGCAGAGGAACTACAATGACAATGGATTTCGCAGACCGTCTCGAGCGCGTCGAACCGAGTGCAACGCTCGCCATCAGTAACCTCGCATCGCAACTGGAGGCCGACGGCGTCGACGTCGTCGACCTCTCGGTGGGTGAACCCGACTTCCCGACGCCGGCGAACGTCGTCGACGCGGGCAAACGGGCCATCGACGACGGCCACACCGGCTACGCCCCCTCCAACGGGATTCCCCCGCTGAAGGAAGCCATCGTCGAGAAACTCGACGGCGACGGCCTCGACTATTCGACCGGCGAAGTCATCGTCACCCCCGGGGCCAAGCAGGCGCTGTACGAGACGTTTCAGGCGCTCATCGAGGATGGCGACGAGGTCGTCCTCTTGGACCCGGCGTGGGTGAGCTACGAGGCGATGGCGAAGATGGCCGGTGCCGACATCTCCCGTGTCGACCTCTCGGAACACGGCTTCCAGTTGGCGCCGGCGCTCGACGAACTGGCGGCGACGGTCTCCGACGACACCGAACTGCTCGTCGTCAACTCGCCGTCGAACCCCTCGGGGGCGGTGTTCGGCGACGACGCCCTGGAGGGCGTCCGCGACCTCGCCGTCGACCACGACATCACCGTCATCTCCGACGAGATTTACGACGCCATCACCTACGACACCGACCAGACCTCGCTCGGGTCCCTCGACGGGATGGGCGAGCGGACGGTGACCATCAACGGCTTCTCGAAGGCCTACTCGATGACCGGCTGGCGGCTCGGCTACCTCGCCGCGCCCGAACCGCTCGTCGAGCAGGCGTCGAAACTCCACAGCCACTCGGTGTCGTGTGCGACGCACTTCGTCCAGTACGCGGGTGTCGAGGCGCTGGAGAACACCGACGACGCCGTCGTCGAGATGCGCGAGGCCTTCGAGGACCGCCGTGACATGCTCGTCGAGCTCTTCGCCGAACACGGCAAGGACGTCCCGGTTCCGGACGGCGCGTTCTACATGATGCTGCCGGTCGACG
>JBMCDV010000006.1:0-12686 GCA_048618255.1 Natronomonas sp.
GTTCGACCTCGTCGACGACGTGCTCGGTGCCGCCGCGGAGGATGAGCGTGACCGCTTTGGCCTCCTCGACGTCCTCGACGAAGATTTTCTCGTCACCGGCGATGTCCTTCTGGGCGACGCTGCCGGCGAAGCCGAGGTCGTCCTCGGTGATGTCGTCGATGTTGGAGATGACGCGGCCGCCCGTCGCGCGGGCGAGCGCCTTCATGTCGGATTTCTTCGCACGGCGGACGGCGATGATGCCTTCCTGTGCGAGGTAGTGCTGGGCCATGTCGTCGATGCCCTTCTGACAGAAGACGACGTCGGCGCCGACCTCTTTCAGCTGGTCGACCATCTGGCGGAGCTGTTTCTCCTCCTGGTCGAGGAACTGCTGGAGCTGGTCGGGGTCGGTGACGTTGACTTCGGCGTCGATTTCGGTCTCCTTGACCTCGATGGGTGTATCGAGCAGTGCGATGTTGGCGTCCTCGGCGAAGTACGGCATGTTGTCGTGGACGCGCTCTTTGCCGACGATGACGCCCTCGACGAGTTCGGACTCGTCGACGGCACCGCCGACGACCTTCTCGACTTTGATGTTGTCCGTGTCGATGTCGTCGTCATCGGCGACGGCCTGCACCGCGTCGACGACGAGTTTCGCCAACTGGTCCTTCGAGGCCTCGGCGCCTTTGCCGGTCATCGCCGTCGCAGCGATGGACTCCAGCACGTCACTGTCGTCGGCGTCGACGTCGATGGCGATGTCCTCGAGGATTTCCTTGGCCTCGGCGGCGGCCTGTCGGTACCCCTGTGCGAGGATGGTCGCGTGGATGTCCTGGTCCAGCAGGTCCTCTGCCTTCGAGAGGAGTTCGCCGGCGATGACGACGCTCGTAGTGGTACCGTCACCGACTTCTTCTTCCTGCGTTTCGGCGACCTCGACGATCATGTTGGCAGCCGGGTGCTCGATATCCATCTCTTTGAGGATGGTGACGCCGTCGTTCGTGACGACGACGTTGCCCGTCGAGTCGACGAGCATCTTGTCCATCCCTTTCGGACCGAGTGTGGTGCGTACCGACTCGGCGACCGCCTTCCCGGCGGTGATGTTCATCGACTGTGCGTCCTTCCCGGAGGTGCGCTGGCTCTCCTCGGAAAGAACTATCATCGGCTGGTTGCCCATCTGTTGTGCCATAGTCGTCCGAATGATTGTCTGTGGTTCTATATAAAGCTTTCTGAAATGGGGGAAGAAAACCCCCGTACGGGGGCCGGATGGGTGTGTGAACGGGTGTCGGGAAACGTTTATATATGAGTTTGAAGCGGTTCCGAGCGGCGTGCCGCTGTCCGACGGTTTATCATGGGCCCACGAGTGTGGCAGTGTATGGCAACCAAGACAGCGGCCTACGACTACGTCGTCGTCGGCGCCGGCTCGGCAGGCTGTGTTCTCGCGTCGCGTCTCAGCGAGGCCCCCGATACGTCCGTCCTCCTTTTGGAGGCCGGCGAACCCGACGAGAAACGCGAGATTCACATCCCGGCGGCGTTCCCCGAACTGTTCAAAAGCGACGTCGACTGGGAGTACTACACCGAATCCCAACCCGGTCTGAACGACCGGGAGTTGTACTGGCCGCGCGGGAAGACCCTCGGCGGGTCGAGTTCCATCAACGCGATGATTTACATCCGGGGCCACCCCGACGACTACGACGAGTGGGCCGACCGCGGCAACGACGGGTGGGCCTACGAGGACGTCCTTCCCTACTTCAAGCGCAACGAGGCGTTCGAACCCGGCGACGGCGACTACCACGGCACCGACGGCCCGCTGAACGTCTCGAACCCTCAGTCGCCGAACGACCTCTCCCGGACGTTCGTCGACGCCGCAATCGAGGTCGGCCACCCACGGAACGCCGACTTCAACGGCGCCCGACAGGAGGGCGTCGGCCTCTATCACCTCACCCAGAAGAAGGGCAAACGCCACAGCGCCGCGAAAGCCTACCTGACACCGCATCTCGACCGGCCGAACCTCACCGTCGAAACCGGCGCCCACGCCACCGAAATCGCCTTCGACGGCGACCGCGCCTCGGGCGTCGAGTACGAACAGGACGGAACGAGACTCCGGGCGGAGGCAATCGAGGAGGTGCTCGTCTCCGGCGGCGCCATCAACTCCCCGCAACTGCTCATGCTGTCGGGACTCGGCGACCCGGAACACCTCACCGACCACGACATCGGGATACGGGCCGAACTGCCGGGCGTCGGAGCGAACCTCCAGGACCACCTCTTTGCGTTCACCGTCTACGAGTGTACCGAACCCGGAACGCTCGACGACGCCGGCCGAATACGGGATCTCACGAAGTACTTCCTGCTCAAGCGGGGGCATCTCACCTCCAACGTCGGCGAAGCGGGCGGCTTCATCCGGACCGACGACGACCTCGAGGCCCCCGACCTCCAGTTCCACTTCGCACCCGGCTACTTCATGGAACACGGCTTCGAGAACCCCGAGGAGGGCCACGGCCTCTCGGTCGGTGCGACCCAACTCCGCCCGGAGAGTCGCGGGTCGGTTTCGCTGGCCTCCGACGACCCCTTCGCAGACCCCATCATCGACCCGAACTACCTCGACGACGAACGGGACATGGAAGTGTTAGTCGAGGGCATCCGTCGGGCCCGTGAAATACTGCAGGCGGAGCCCTTCGACGACGTTCGCGGCGAGGAAATCTGGCCCGGCGAAGAGGCGACCACCGATGCCGAACTGCGCGACCACGTCCGCGAGACCGCTCACACGGTGTATCACCCCGTCGGAACGTGCAAGATGGGCGACGGCGACGATGCAGTCGTCGACGAGGAACTCCGCGTCCACGGCGTCGAGGGACTCCGAGTCGTCGACGCCTCGGTAATGCCGACGCTTGTCGGCGGCAACACCAACGCACCGACGATGATGATAGCGGAGAAAGCGGTCGATATGATTCGTTCGGAGTGAACGAGGGCCGTCTCAGCCCGTAAACTGGTGGTACTCGATGTCGTTGGACTTCATCTCGTTGTGGCGCCGTTCGAGGAAGGAGTAGACGGCGCCGTGGGGCGCGCCATCGAGAATCATCTCGGCGGCGCTGCGGACGGCGTCGACCTGCTGGGGTTTGCCGATGATGCCCAGCGTCGACCCGTAGATGACCACGTCGGCGCCGGAGAGTTCGGCCATGAGTTCTCGGGTCCGACCGCCTTCGCCGATGAGCCGGCCCTTCTTCCGGCGGAGGTCCTTCTTGTTCCGGGTGGCGGCCTCGATGTCGATGAGTTCGAACAGCTGCATGTCGTCGTCAAGGAGCCGCATGGCGTCCTCGGGGGCGAACCCACGGCCGATGGCCTTGACGATGTCCGGACCCTTCAGACCGAGTATCGGGTCGCCGACGGTCTCGACTTTCACCGACCCAGTCTCGGAATCGATATCCAGACGGACCTCGGCACGGGACTCGATTTCCCGCATGGTCGCCCCACCTTCGCCGATGAGAACGCCGATGCGGTCCTCCGGAATCGTGACGTGTTTCATACCTCCGATTGGGGGTGGCGGTTTTTAAGCGTTCGCCGATTCGGACGTTGTCGCATCACACGGGGTGTCGCAGGAAACTGTTTTACTACCGTGCTCGGTAATGAGCAACGTGGTGGACTGGCTGATATCACCGGTGTACATCGTCGACTTCCTCGCGGTTGGGATGGGGGCGCTGATAGGGCATCAACTCTCCGCGCGGCGCGAACGACATCTCCAGGCGGAGCGCGAACGGGACGACCGACAGCGACTTCGGGACTCCATCGCCGGTGAACTGGCGGGAATCAGCGAGAGCATCGACAACTGGGAGGGGGAAGTGCCGCCGAGGATAGGCTTTCCGACCGGGAGCTACGAGTCCGGCATTTCGAGCGGGACGTTCTCGCTGCTCTCCGAGGACCTCCAGCGGGAACTCAACGCTGTGTACGACGATGTCGACCGCCTCAGCACACAGCAGCAACGGATTCGAGACCAACTGATAACGACCGGTCGCTCGGATATCGAGCGGAGTCGAATCGAGAGCTTCAGAGACGAAATCAGCGCGCTCGATGAGCGCATCGAAGAGGTGACCGAACGACTATGAGCGACATCATCGTCGAATATCGAATCGGTGCCGACGACGAGGCGAACAACCACGAAATCGGAGAGAAAATCGCGCGGTCACAGTCGCTCGGGAACTACCGATGGGGGTTCGGCGACAAGGTCGACGGCGACTACGAGGCCGAAGTTATGCGGGCGAGCAGACGGACGATTAAAATCGCCTTCCCCACCGAAAACATCAGTCCGAGCACGTCACAGCTGCTCAACTACATCGCCGGGGACCTCTTCGACGCCGGGTACGTCTCGGAGATACAGATAGACCACATCGACTTCCCCTCGGAGTTCGTAAAGCAGTTCCCCGGCCCGCAGTACGGAATCGACGCGCTCAGAGAGCGCATCGGTGCCCACGGCCGCCCGATGCTCGGACTTATCCTCAAACCGGCGGGGTTGACCCCCGAGCGAATGCACGACATCTCCGTGGCTGCCGGCCTCGAGGGCATCGACGTAATCAAAGAGGACATCAAGTTCGTCTCGCCGGCGTACTCGCCGCTCGAAGACCGTCTCAGGGCAGTCGTCTCCGCGCTCCGAGACATCGAATCGGAGACGGGCGAGCGTCCGCTGTACGTGCTGAACGTTACGGGTGAAACCCGACGGTTCCGGCGCCTCACGACCGGCTCGGACCCCGAAATCGACCTCTCGGACGTGAGAGATTCGATAGCGCTCATGCAGTCGCCGGTCTCCTCTGGCTTCGACCACATCGAGCGAATCGCCGACGACGACGACTTACCGTATCCGATTCACGCTCACTGGGCAGGCCACGGCGCCTACACCCGGACGGACCACGGCATCGCCCTCGACGTACTCGAAGAGTTGTTCCGACTCAGCGGCGCCGACTCCGCCCACACGGGCAACGTTGCAGGGGACCACTCGCGTTCGCGGAGCCACATTTTCAACTGCAAGAAAGCCCTGCGGCGTAGCCGTCGACAACTGGGCGACGAGTTCAAGCGGGCGCTGCCGGTCGTCTCTCATCAAGTGAGTCCCGAGAACATCCATCGGAACATGCAAATCGGGTCGGGGACCGTCGACGACGACGAGTACGACATCGACCAGTTGTTCGTCGTCGGGTCGGCCATCTACTCCTACCCCGGTGGGGACCTACTGTCGTCGGTCTCCGGCGGCGTTCAGGCGTGTCAAGAGGCAATCGACGCAACCCTCGCCGGCCTCACCGACGACGATGTCCATCGAATCGTCGGTGACCAGTCGGGGCAGTACGAACACATGCAGACGTGGCTCGGCGAGAATGCGAAGTAGCGACCGAACGGCTCCCGGAGCGGCCACTCTGGAAGCTAAGCGTCTCGCGAAGACAGGTGAAACATGACGTTCGGACGAATGGGTATCAGAGGGGCCGCCAACCGAACCGTCACGGCCGAGCGAGTCTTCGAATTCGCACGCGCGGCGACGGTCTACTGGGAGGCCGACCGCGTCGCCGTCGGCCGTGACACCCGGACGACCGGCGATATGTTCGACCACGTCGCGACCGCCGGCGCCGAAAACGTCGGAGCGGCCGTCGACCGTCTCGGGGTCGTCCCCACGCCAGCGTTACAACGGTACGTCGAAACGCGGTCGATACCGGGTCTCCAGATTACGGCCTCACACAACCCACCCGACCACAACGGCGTGAAACTGGTCGGCCGCGATGGCTCCGTTCTCGAACCGACAGCCGTCGAGGCGGTCGCGTCGCTGGCCGAAGCGGGCGTCGAGGCGGTTGCTCCGGAATCGACCGGCCAATCGCGGACCGTCGAAAGCGTCGCCGAAGAGTACGTCCAGAACGTCGTCGAGTCGGTCGACCGCGAGACGATACGCGAGGCGGCACCGACCGTCGTCGTCGACCCCGGGAACGGTGCCGGCGCCCTCACCTCGCCGACGCTGTTCCGTCGTCTCGGCTGTCAGGTGGAGACGCTCAACGCCCAACCCGACGGGGCCTTTCCCGGCCGCGACCCCGAACCGGTCGAAGACGAGTTGACGGAGTTGCTGTCGTTCGTCGCATCCTCCGACGCCGACCTCGGTATCGCCCACGACGGCGACGCCGACCGCGTGGTGTTCGTCGACGAGTTCGGCACGTTCGTCGACGGTAACGCGGCGTTTGCGGCACTCGCCGCCGCGGAACTGGAGGAGGGAGGGACTGTCGTGACCCCGTGTAACGCATCGTTGCGACTCCGCGATGTCGTCGACGGCGTTGACGCCACCGTCGAGTACACCCCCATCGGCAACACCTACGTACTCAGTCGCACGCGCGAACTCCGCAAAGCGGGCGTCTCGGTCCCGATAGCCGGCGAGGGCAACGGCGGTATCGTGTATCCGGCTCATCGGTTGGGCCGGGACGGCGGCTACGTGGCTGCCCGGTTCCTCGAGTTGCTCGCCAACCGGTCGGCGAGTGACCTCCTCGAACCGCATCGGGGGTACAGTTTCGAGCGGGAGAACGTCCCCTACGACGGCGAGAGCGAGCGGGAAGCCATCATGGAGCGGGCGGAGGCGTGGGCGTCGACCGCCGACGGCGAACACACCACGCTGGACGGCTACCGCGTCGACTTCGAGGAGTCGTGGGCGCTCGTCCGACCGAGCGGAACCGAACCGTACGTCCGAGTGTACGCCGAAGCGAAGACGCCGCGGGAGGCCGCCGAACTGGCAGCTTCCGTCCGACGGTGGGTCGAAGCGTAACCCCCGGCGGCTCAGAGTTCGAGTTCGAACTCGTATTCGTCGTGGAGTTCTCCGGCTATTTCGCCCTTCGCCTCGGCGCCGCGGCGGAACCCCGATGCCTCGAAGAACCCGATACCGACCGAGTTCTCGGCGAGTACGGAACACGCGATTCGGTCGACGCCCTGCTCGGTCGCCCACCGGCGGATGCGGTCGAGAAGCGCTGCTCCGACTCCCTCCCCCCAGCGGTCGGGGTGGACGTAGATGGTGTGTAACTCCACCTCGTCGGCCCACGTCTGTTCGGCGCTGGCGAAGCCGAGTACGCTCTCCTCGCCTCCCTCGCCGTCGACCGCGACGAAGAAGGCGATGTCGTCGTGTTCGACGCCCGCCTCGATGAGTTCCGGGTCGTAGTACTCCCCGAGGGCGCCCTCGACGGTCGATGGGTCGAGGAATCCGCCGTAGGCCGCATACCACGAGTCCCGTGCAACGTCGCGGATGGCCGCCACGTCGTCGGCCGTCGCCTCGCGTATCTCGACGCTCATACCGACCCCGTCACGTCGAGGAACTCGACGGTATCGGATTCGGTGTCGACGACGGCCACCGTGCGGTGTTCGTCGGGAACCGTCGGGAACTGTGCGCCGGGGTTGATGACCGTCGTCTCGCCGACGGTGCGCTCCTCGCGAACGTGCCAGTGGCCGTGACAGACGTAGTCGTACTCCCCCGAGGTGGCCAGCGCGTCGATGACCGGCCGCTGTTCGCCGTGGAGGACCGCGAACGCCCGGCCGTCGAACTCCAGTTCCGCAAAGCGACCGTGCAGCGTGCCGCCGTCGAGGTTCTCGAAGGCGTCGACGAGACCCTCGCGTTCGCCGTCGTTGTTGCCCCGGACGGCGTGAACCTCGATTCCCTCGCGGTCGAGATGCGGAATCAGCGGCGGTGCGACGAAGTCGCCGCAGTGAATCACGGCCTCAACGCCGCCCTCGTCGAAGGCGTCCATCGCGGCGTCGGCCGCCGGGACGTTGTCGTGAGTATCGGAGATGATGCCGACGTACATGCGTGACCGTTCGTCGCACGCCGAAAAGAAGCCACCGGGGACCGGGCGTTCGTCGACCATCGAACCCACGACCGCGACGACCGGTGACGCTTTCCGTCGGGACGGCGTACCCCGGGACGAATGACAGAGGAGTACGGCCTGTTAGAGCCCGAGGAGTCCGACGGGCTCGGCGACGAGTGGGAAGAACTCGACGTGTCGGACACGGACGCCGACCGTACCGCCAGAAAGCAGGACCGTGAGTTCCTCGAGTTCCGGAAACGCATCAAGAACACCGAGCAGTTCAAAGTCGAGGCGTCGGTGTTCGACGACGCCACGTTCGGTGCGCTGTACAAACTGGTTCAGGACGGCTACATCGACGCCTTCGGCGGGCCTATCTCGACCGGCAAGGAGGCCAACGTCTACACCGCCCTCGGACCGGACGGCGAGGTGGCCGTGAAGGTCTACCGAATCAACGCCTCCGATTTCCGGCAGATGCGGGACTACCTCGACGGCGACCCCCGCTTCGAAGGCATCGGCTCGGACAAGAAGAAGGTCGTCGTCGCCTGGACGAAAAAGGAGTACGCGAACCTCATGCGCGCACGCAAGGCGGGCGTCCGCGTGCCAGAACCGCTCGCCGTCGAGCGGAACGTCCTCGTGATGGAGTATCTCGGCGGCGAGAACGACCGCGCCAAACGCCTCAACGAGGTGCACGTCGAGAACCCACAGACGGCCTACGAGGTCGTCCGGGAGTACACTCGTCGGCTGTATCGTGCGGGTCTCGTCCACGGCGACCTCTCGGAGTACAACATCGTCGTCCACGACGGCGAGTTGTGCCTGCTCGATTTGGGCCAGGCCGTCACCATCCACCACCCCAACGCCCGGGAGTTCCTCGAACGGGACTGTCACAACGTCTCCGCGTTCTTCCGGCGACAGGGGCTGGAGATGAGCGACGACGACTTACTGGAGTACGTCGTCGAACCGGAGCCGGACGACGACGAGGAGTAGTCATCTCTCGAGGCGGCCGGTCAGTCGTAGGCGTGAGTTTCGAGCGTCTCCATCGGCACCGTATCCAACACGGCCTCGTTGGTCGCGTCCAGGACGACCGGCGGGACCGTCGTCTCGGGGATGTGTCGGGTCCGAACCGCCTCCAGCGTCTCGACCCAGCGAGGCACACAGACACACCAGCGGTCGCCCGGCGAGAGTCCCGGAAAATCGAGTTCCGGACGCGGCGTCACGAGGTCGTTGCCCTGCTGGCGGCTGAACTCGAGGAAGTCCTCGGTCATCACCGCACACAGTTCGTGACGCCCCATATCGGCGTCGTGGCACGAGCAGAGACCGTCCCGGTGGAAGCCGGTCTCGGGGTCGGTGCTACACGATTTTAGTGGGTCGCCGAGGACGTTCAGTTCGGGCATACCGACCAGAGGGTCGCCGGCGAGAAAAATCCCCTCGGAGCGGACGCAGAACTCAGACGCTGTCGGTGATGTGGCCTTCCTCGCGCAGCTGGTCGGCGTCCTGTTTCTCGTAGCGCCACACCACGTCGGCCTTCTCGTCCTGCCAGTCCCACGGTTCGACCAACACGACGTCGTCTTCGCGAATCCAGATGCGTTTCTGCATCCGGCCGGGGATGCGTGCGGTTCGCTCCGTGCCATCCATACAGCGGACCTTCACTCGGTTGGCACCGAGCATGTTCGTGACGACGGCGAACACCTCGTCGTCGTCGGGCATCCGGAGGTTCTTGCGTCCCTCGTTGTCGCTCATACGCGTCGGTTGGATAGGGAGCCCTTTAATTCTTTCAAGCGAGGCGCTTTCCGCCCAGTCCGCGCGCCAACCGCTACCGAACCACGAAATCGCCCGTTTTCGGCAACAATTGCCACAGTATCGACACCGTCACCGTTCCCACATAACACCTCGCCCTCCCAATCGTGGCCCGTTAATATACGGTGACAAGGATTAAATCAGTGGGGAGGTAGTGTTCGCGCGTCATGAGCAAATCCGCAGACGCGGAGCAGGAGGCGGAGTCGATGCGAGCCGTGGTCTTCCAGGAGCCACAGGAGCCGATGGAAGTAGAGGAGGTCGACCGACCGGAACCCGACCCGGACGGCATCGTCGTGGAGACCGAAGCCTGCGGCGTCTGCCGCTCCGACTGGCACGCCTGGCAGGGTGACTGGGACTGGGTCGGCGTCATGCCGACGCCGGGTCTCATCTTCGGGCACGAACCCGTCGGTATCGTCAAGGACGTCGGCGAAGACGTCGAGAACTTCAGCGAGGGCGACCGAGTGTGTGTCCCGTTCAACCTCTCGGACGGCACCTGCCGGTTCTGCAAGCAGGGTCGAGCGAACATCTGCGAGCGGGTCATCCCGCTCGGATTCGTCTCCTTCCAGCCGGGTGCCTTCGCCGAGGAGTTCCCGGTCCGGAACGCCGACCACAACGTCATCAAACTCCCCGACGGCGTCGACCCCGTCGAGGTCGCCGGCCTCGGCTGTCGGTTCGCGACGGCGTTCCACGGACTGGTCCACCGCGTCGACGTGACCGCCGGCGACTGGGTCGCCGTCCACGGCTGTGGCGGCGTCGGCCTCTCGGCGGTCCACATCGCCGACGCACTCGGCGCGAACGTCATCGCCGTCGACCTCTCGGAAGACAAACTCCGCAAGGCAGAGGAACTCGGCGCCGACGCCACCATCGACGTGACCGAAGTACAGGACGTTCCGCAGGCAGTCAAAGGCGAGACGCCGAAGAGCCGGGGCGCCGACGTCAGCGTCGACGCCCTCGGCATCGCGGAGACCTGCCGCAACTCCGTGAACTCGCTGTCGAAGGGCGGTCAGAACCTCCAGATTGGTCTCACGACCAGCGAGGAGGAAGGCGAGGTCTCCCTCCCCGTCGACAGCATCGTGATGGACGAACGGGAGTTCATCGGCTCCTTCGGCATGCCGCCCCACGAGTACGAGGAAATCTTCTCGATGATGGAGCAGGGCAAAATCGACCCCGGCAAAATCGTCTCGAAGACCATCTCGCTGGAGGAAGTCCCCGACACCATCGCCTCGATGGGCGACTTCGATACGGTCGGCATCCCCGTCTGCAACGAGTTCTAAACGAATCCACCGCTCCGTTTTTGAGTGTGCTTACGACGAATCGGGAAACCCCTAAGCCACGACTACTGGTCGGTCACCGTTCGTAGGGAGCGGGTTACCAACTCCACTGCTCCCGTCTTCGGTGAGCATGTCCCCGCGTTCGGTTCCGACGCCCGTCGGACGCTCCGAGGTGAGCCACTCGATTCTGTGGGCGCTCGCCGTCCTCTTTTTCGGCGTCGGCGACGTGGTGACGACGAGCGTCGGTCTCGGCGTCGAGGGACTGTTCGAATCCGGCCCGGTCACCTCGGTGTTGGTCGAACGGTACGGACTCGGAGGGATGGTGGCATCGAAGACCCTCATCTTCGGCGGCTGCTTTCTCTGTTGGCGGGTCGTTCAGCGACCCTACCGCGTCGGAGTACCGCTCGGATTGGCGCTTTTGGGCGTCTCCGTGACGGGGTGGAACCTCTATCTGCTGGCGCTCGTCGTACCGGCGTGACCACGCCGTCGGGAAATCCGGCTCTTTAGGTATCCCCCGTGTTCACCCACTGGTATGAGTACCCAAGAAGTGAGGGACGCGCTCGGAGACACCGGTATCGCGGGGACTGTACTCGTCGTCGTTGGAATGGTGCTGCTCGGCCGTGAGAACCGCAGGGCCGCCCTCGCGGCGACGGTCGTCATGGCGGGTGGCGTCCTCCTCGGGCACGGCCTCCTCGGCACGTTCCTCGAATCGATGGGGATGAGCTACGACGACCTCTAGTCGCGCTGCCAGAGGTAGACGGCCAACGCGAGGAACCCACCGAAGAACGTCAGGAAGAACAGCCCACCGACGGCCAGCGCCCACAGCGCCGCGTTTTCGTTGCCGCGGCTCTCGGCATCGTTGTACACCCAATACGCCGACACGAACGGGATTATGAGGAGTAGCAATCCGATTATCAGCAGTTCCGGACCGCCTGGAAGGCCGAACTGAAGCGGGAACATCATCGGAACTGTATCCGCCACCGATAAAAAGCCCCCGTCAGCCGTCGGCCGCGGGGTCACGCGCCCGATGTTCGCTGATGACCTCGTCGAGTTTCGCGGATTTCTTCTCGCGTCGACGCTCTTCGGCGCGGTCCTCCCAGTCGTCGATGACCGATTCGACTTCGCTCTCGCGAGCGACGGCGAGTTCGTCGATTTCCTGTATCGTCACGTCGTCGGCCGGCCCGACGGGAATTCCGTGGTCGAACAGCACCTCGTCGGCCTGCTCCGAGAGTCGGCCGTCACGGAGGACGACCCGCGGCTCGCGGTCGGCCAGTCGCTCGGCAGTCGCCCGGCCGGCGCCGCTGGCATCCCGGAGGTACACCACGTCGTCGGGGGCGAGACCGTAGCTCTCCTCGGCGGCCTCGAGTGCGCCTTTCGTGAACTGCTCGACGGGTTTGACGGGGACAAGGCCCTGTTTTTCGGCGGCCACGTCAGCGAAGTTCGAGTGGTCGAGTTTCCACAGTTCTTTGAGCCGTTCGAGTTTGCCGTCGAGTTCCTCGTTGGCCTGTTCGGCCTCGGAGAGTTCGCGTTTCAGCCGCTCGTTCTCCCGCTCCAGCCGCGTCACTTCCCGGCGTTCGCGGGCCTCCCGGCGCTCCTCGCGGCGCGCATCGGAGAGTTCGTCCTCCAGTTCCGACACCCGACTGTCCTTCCGTTGGATGGTGGCTTTCAGGTCCTCGACGTGACCCTCGAGGCGCTCGATGCGAGCCTCCAATCGCTTGATTTCCTTCTCCTCGGCAGTCAGCTCCCGGGGATCGTGTTCGGTCGTCTCATCGTCGGATACCTCGTCCTCCGAGAGGTCATTGAGAACCGCCTCGACGCTCTCCTCGCCGGCGACGACGCGGGCGATCACCTC
>JBMCDV010000007.1:0-12497 GCA_048618255.1 Natronomonas sp.
CCGCCTTACAGGACCAACTCGAGGAGATACTCGGAGTCATGCTGGAGGACAACCGCAAGCGCTGGCTGATGCGTCCCGACGGCAGTTACGTCCAACAGCGCCCGGCCGACGGCGAATCGTCACGGAGCACCCACGAGGTGTTGATGCGTCGGACCCGCAAAGCCACCCCGGAGGAACCGACGGCCACCGACTCGAAGCCCCACCGGGAGCCGAACATCGACCTCGACGAGGTGTACACCGACCCGGAGCTGTGACCTTCGGTGACGCGACCGCGCCGCTATCGGCGTTACAGTTACGTTCTTGGCGTGGTAACTTTCCACATGGCGACCACCTACTCCTGTGACTGCGGTGCGACCCTCGGGGCCGTCGACGATTTGATTCGGGAGTCGACGCACACGGGCCGGTCGTGGTACTGTCGGTACTGCCGAACGCCGGTTCCGGGTTCTATCGGTGAACGTTTGGGGCACGTCCGCGACGGGTCGCCGACCGACCGGCGCTGAATTGCTCACCGTCGGCGCCAGCCGAGTGCGCCGACCCCGACGAGCGACAACGTCCCGCCGAGCAACGACGGAACGAGGGAAGAGACGTGGCCGTTGCAGCCGTCGGACCACACCACCTGCAGGTCGCTCCAGACGACATCGACGGTGTAGCCGGGCGGGTGGATACCGACCGCGTCGTACACCGCGCCGTAGAAGCCGCCGAACTCACACGCTGCGAGCGTACTCGTTCCCGTAAGGAACGAAACCGGGAGCAACAGGAGACCGACGAATACACAGAGCCACGGGAGATATCGAGCACGTCCGGAGCGAAGCGTCTCCTCCATATCGGGGGCTGTCCGGAGCCATCGATAAAGAATGTCGGCTGTCTCACACCGCGGTGACGACGAGCAGTTGAATCCAGCCGGCGACGAAGCCGAGCGCCGCGCCGACGCCGATGAGGAGCCACTCGTCTTCCTTGAACGCCGCCCGGAGCATGCGGGCGAACTCCTCGGGCGGGAGGTCCTTCATCCGGCCGGCCATTAGCCGCTGGATGGCCTCGCTCCGTTCGGCGTTGAACTCGGGGTCGGACATCGGTTCGATGGCGTACTCGATGCCGCGGTCGGCGATGTCCTCGCGGATGGCGTCGTACTGCCGGGAGCCGGTGGTGAACCGCAACAGCGGCGCGGCGAATCCCATCGACCCGTCGACGGCGTCGCGGAGTTCCTCCGCTATCATCTTGTGCGTCCGGTCGGCGTTCGGGCCGTTGAGGAGGTTCTCGGCGACGTTTCGGAGGTTGATGACCTCCTCGGCGACGATGGAGGCGTACGTCTCGGAGGCTTCGTTCTGCCGGCGGATGAACAGCCCCTGAATCGTGAACGGGCCGACTTTGTGGGGTCGCATCGGCTGGAAAATCATCTTCAGCGCGAGCCAGTTGGTGAAGTAGCCGACGAAGACGCCGGCGACGGGCAACACCCACCAGCGGTCGATGAAGACGAACAGCGGAATCGAGAAACAGCCGAGAATCGTCCCGAAGATGAACCCCGACTTGACGAGGAAGTCGAACTCCCGTTCGCCGGTTTCGAGGAAGATGCGGTTGACGAGTTCGGGGTTCTCGCCGAGGTGGTTCATCACCATCAGTTTGATGTCGAGCAGTTCGTCGATGTTCTCGCCGATTCGCTCGGTGATGCGATGGGTGACTTCCGGGAGTTGCTGAGAGATTCGTGCGTGAACCAGCCGACGAGTCGCCTCGGGGGAGTCCCGCCACAGTTGTGGCTGTTTATCGCGGATGATTTCCTCGACCATCCGGTGGATGTCCTCGCCCCCCTCCGCGAGCATGTGTTCGGCGATGCGTTCGGCGTCGAACTCGTTGTAGAACTCGCGCTGGCTGGCGATTTTGCTAATTCCGGTGTCGACTGAGATGCTACCCATCTTGCGTGCGCGTGAGGGGATGATTCCCTGCCAGCCGATTCGCCCCTGCATCATGCCGGGAATCTGTCTGACGCGCTGGGGGAGCGCCGTCGTCAACAGCTCCAGTCCGGGCACGTCGATGCCCCGGAACTCGACCGGTTTGAACAGCATTCGGATGGCGACCCAGTTCGTGATGTATCCGATGACACCCGTAATCGGCGGGATGAGGAGCAACCTGAGGTCGGCGGCCGCGAGCAGTCGGCGGATGTCGACGCCGAACTGCAGCAGCGACTCGGCGAGAAAGAGCGGACCGAGCGCGACGCCGAGTGACGGAGTCATCGGGTAGGTGTCACGTCGGGGGGCGGCCTCTTGACCCCAACGCATACTGTGTGTCGGCCTGGCCGTCGCTCATCCGGCCGAGACGTTCGGTGGACGTGGCCGCCACACCGTTTGGAGCCGACGCCCTCACTCGAAAATCGTCTCTAAATCCTCGTCGTCGTAGTTGACGAGCAGTCGGTCCTCGTCTTTGAACGTCCGAAGGACGACGTTGGTGTTGGAGTTCTCGACGCCCTCCGTCTGGATAATCGACTCCATCAGCGTCTGGAGGTGTTCGTGGTCGCGAACCCGTGAGACGACGTAAAACGACATCTCGCCGAGCATGAAGAACACCCGCTGGACGCCGGAGAGTTCCGAGAGACGCTCCGCGATTTCCTCGTAGCCGGGGCCGTCGTAGTTGGCGTCGATTTCGGTAATCGCCGTCAAGCCGAGGCCGAGTTTCTGCGGGTCGAGTTTCGAAATCCGTCCCTCGACGATTCCCTGTTCGCGATACCCCTCGAGGCGGTAGTAAATCGTCGACGCGCTCACGTCTAGTTCGTCGCTCAGTTCGTCGACGCTAACCTCGCCGTCCTCGTCGAGACGTCGGAGTATCTCGAAGTCGGTCTCGTCGAGCGTGACCTCTGGCATCGTTTCGCTCATCGATGTGCGTTCGTTAATAGCTTGTCTTGCTCTCGGTCGATTCGGCGTCGGTACGGTCGTCGTGGCGGTCGGTTCGCATGGGGTTGCGGCGCCGCTCGGCGGCGACGATACCCGGCACCAGCGTCGCCGTCAGTCGGCCGGCATCGTTGCCCAACGCCGCAATCGTCGTCCCGTCGGGTTCGACGACCGTGCTGTTCCCACAGAAACTGTCGCCGGCTTCCGTCCCCGCTCGGTTACACCCGACGACGTAGGCGCCCTGTTCGACGGCACGGGCCGGCAGTAGCGTCTCCCAGTCCCGTTCCATCTTCACCGTCCACGCCGAGAGGTTGACGAAGAGGTCACACTCCGCACGCGCCAGCGCGGCGCTGGCTTCGGGGAAGGCGAGGTCGTAACATATCTGGACGCCGACGCGGCCGAACGGCGCCTCGACGACGAGGTAGCGCTCGCCCGCGTCGAAGGCGTCCCGTTCGTCACCCCAGAGGTGGCGTTTGTCGTATCGCGCTCGAACGTCGCCGTCGGAGTCGAGCCAGACGGCGGCGTTGTACACCGCCTCGCCGTCGGCGACGGGCATCCCGAACAGCACCTCGCTGTCGGCGGCAGCGGCGGCCGACCCCAGCGTCTTCGTCGTCTGCCCGCCGACCGGTTCGGCGAGGTCATCGAGTCGGTCGAAGACGTGATACCCCGTCGTCGCGAGTTCGGGAAAGACCACGAGGTCGGCGTCGGCGGCCTCGATTGCCGCCGTCATCCTCGAAAGCGTCTCCGCTTTCGGCTCTTCGAGGGGGGCGTCGAACTGAACGACGGTACAGCTGAAGGGGTTCATTTCCCCTCGAATTCCGGTTCCCGGTCCTCCTGGAAGGCCGCGACCGCCTCCTCGTGGTCGCGAGTTTGCGAACAGATGCGCTGGGCGCGGGTCGCATCCGCGAGGGCATCGTCGAGTTCGGTATCGAAGCTCTCGTTGACGAGCCGCTTGCTCTCCGCGAGTGCGACGGGCGGCCGGTCGGCGAGTTCGCTCCCGAAGGCCGCGGCGGCGTCGAGCAGTTCGTCCGCGGCAACCTGCTCTCTGGCGAGGTCCCACTCGACGATTTCCTCACCGGAGAGCTTCCGCCCGGTGAAGATGAGTTCCTTCGCGCGGGCCTCCCCGACGAGTCGGGGCAGGAGGAACGCGCCACCGTCGCCGGGGACGAACCCGACGTCGATGAACGTCTCGCCGATGACGCCTTCGTCGCTCGTGATGCGGAAGTCACAGGCGAGGGCGGTGTCACAGCCGGCCCCGAGCGCGTAGCCGTTGACGGCGGCGATGACCGGCGTCGAGATGCCTCGAAGCGTCCTGACGACGTTCTGGAACAGCCCGAGACCGGTCTCGTACTCAGCGAAGTCCATCTCCGGCGTCAGCGGCATGTCCGTCAGGTCGACACCCGCACAGAAGGCGTCGCCGGCACCGGTGAGGACGATGGCCCGGACGTCGTCTCGGTCGTCCAGCGTCTCGAAGGCCTCGACGGCGCCGCGGAGCAGCGCCTCGTTGTAGGCGTTCATCGCGTCGGGACGGTCGTATCTCACACAGGCGACGTAGTCGGCGAGCCACTCGGTTTCGATGGGGGCGTCGGTTTCAATCATCGCTCTCACCTACAGGAGCCGTGACCGTTTCAGTATCGGTCGCCGGAGCGCGGAGCGTCACCGCGGCGTCGACGATTTCGACGCCGTCGTCGGCGGCGAACACCGGATTCAAATCCAGTTCCTCGACCGCGGGGTTGGCCTCGACGAACGCCGACACCTCCAACAGGAGGTCGACGACGGCATCCCGGTCGACCGGCGGGTTCCCGCGAGCGCCGTCCAACAGTTCCTGGGCCTCGATGTCGGCGAGCATGTCGCGGGCGTCGGTCTCCGAAAGCGGGAGCGCACGGAACGCCACGTCTTCGAGGACTTCCACGAAGACGCCGCCGAGACCGACCATCATGACACGGCCGAACTGCTCGTCGTCGACGACGCCGACGATGAGTTCGACGCTCCCCTCACGCATCGGCGAGACGAGGATGCCCTCGATATCCGCCTCCGGGTCGTACGATTCGGCGGCCGCCAGAAGGTCCTCGTAGGTCCTCTTGACCTCATCGTCATCGACGCCCAGCGCCACGCCGCCGGCGTCGGATTTGTGGACGATGTCGGGCGACACCACCTTCATCGCGACCGGGCCGTCGGCGTCGGTCGCCGCATCGAGCGCTTGACTCGACGATTCGGCCAACTCGAACGGAACGACGGGCAAGCCCCGCTCGCGGAGCGCTCGCTTTGCGGTGTACTCCGAGAGCTGTCGGCGCCCCGCCTCGACGGCGTGGCTGATTTCCTCGGCGTCGTTGTCCTCGCCGGCGAATCGGAAGTCGCTCTTCTCGTCGGCGGTGGCGAGGTGCTCGCCGTAGTCGGCCAGCGATTCGAGGCTACTGGCGGCGACGTCAATCGATTCGACGACCGGGATACCCGATTCCCGGAGTATCTCGTGAGGTTCGGTGCCGAACTCCGCGTAGGCACTCTGGACGACGATGGGGGTGTCGTAACGCTCGGCCAGCGCCACCAACTCCTCGGCGACCTCACACTCCACGTCGGTGTACTGCTCGGCGAAGCGGATGCCGTAGCCGCCGAAGAGGCCGGCGAGCAACAGCGCGTCGACGTTCGGGTCGGCGATTATCGCCTCCGCACAGTCGTAGAAGACGCGCTGGTCGTCGTCGGTGCCGCCGGCGACGTCGATGGGGTTGACGACGCTGGCCGCGTCCGGCAACACCTCGCCGAGACGCCGTTGGGTCTCTCCGGTTACTTCCGGTACCGAGAGGCCGCGTTCGGCGAGGGCGTCGGCGGCGAGGGTCGCGTAGCCGCCGCCGTCGGCGAGGATGCCGACGTTCGGGCCGTCGGCCGCCGGCAGCGACGACAGCGAGTTCGCGACGGCGAGCAGTTCGTCGGAGCGCTCGACGCTGACGACGCCGGCCTGTTCGAGGACGGCGTGGGCCACCGCGCTGTCGCCCGCGAGCGCGCCGGTGTGAGAGGACGCCGACTGCTTGCCGACGGCCGACCGGCCGCTCTTGAGCGCGACGATGGGCGTCTCGGGAGTGACCTCGCGTGCCGCCTGCAGGAACGCTCGCCCCTCGTTCATCCCCTCGACGTACAGCACGATGGCGTCGGTTTCGGGGTCGTCGTTCAGATACGGGAGGTACTCGTGGAATTTGAGGTCCGCCTCGTTTCCGACGCCGACGTAGTGGCTGTAACCGACGCCCTCCCGCGTCGCGGCCTCGGTGAACAGCGAGATAGCCATGTTGCCGCTCTGACAGAGCAGGCCGAGGCCCCCCTCGGGAACGCCGTCGGCGCCGACGAGATTCAACCCCGCGTGGACGTTGATCATCCCGGAGGTGTTCGGCCCGATGAGTCTGATGCCGTGTCGTTCGGCCAGCGAGACGATTTCGCGTTCCAGGGCCTCACCGTCGGTGCCGGCCTCCCCGAAACCGACCGCGATGACCACGGCGCCCGCGAGGTCAGTCCCACCGCAGTCTTCGAGTACGTTCGGGACGACGTGTGCTGGCGTGACGATGAGTGCGAGGTCGACCCGGCCGGGAATCGCGGAGACGGTGGGGTACACCTCGAGGCCGCGAATCTCCTCGGCGCCGGGATTGACCGGATAGATATCACCCTCGTAACCGCCTTCCTGGAGCGTCTCGATGGCCTGATAGCCGCGTTTGGTCTCGTCGGTCGATGCCCCGACGACGGCGACTGCCTCGGGGTCCATGATTCGTTCGATGTCGGTGGCGTCCGACACGGTCACTCACCCACGAACGTCGGCTCTCGGTCGTCGGCGAAGGCGTCGACGCCCTCCTGCCAGTCGTCGGTCCCCATGCAGGCCAACAGCGCCTCCGCCTCGGCGGTCAGCATGTCGTCTCGGGTCGCCGACCCGACGCGGCCGAACTGCGATTTCGCGAACTCCATCGGTATCGGTGCGTTGCCGGCGAGGTCGGCCGCCAGCTCGTCGACCGCCTCGTCCAGTGCATCCTCCTCGACCGCCCTCGTGACGACGCCCTCCTCGGCGGCTTCCGTGCCGGTCAGCGTCGCCGACGACAGGACGAGTTCCTTCGCGCGGGCGGCACCGACGCGCTGGGCGAGGGTGTAGGTGAGACCGCCGCCGATGTAGGTGCCGATGCTCACCTCGGGGAATCGCAACTCCGCGTCGGCGCCCATGAGGATGAAATCGGCGCTCATGGCGAGTTCGGCGCCACCGCCGATGGCGTAGCCGTGGACCTTCGAGATGACTGGCGCCGGGTGCGTCTGGACGGCCTCGCAGGCGTCCTGGGCCGTCCAGACGTAGTCCCGTCGTTCCTTCGCCGACCGCTGTTGTTCGTCGTGGTTCTGCATATCGGCGCCGACGCAGAACGCCCGGCCTTCGCCTTCGAGGACGACGACGCGTGCGTCGTCGGCGTCGGCACGTTCGAGTCCCGACCGGACCCCTTCGTAGAGCTCGCCGGTCACGGCGTTGAGCCGGTCAGGACGGTTGAGTCGGATGCGGGCGATGTCGCCATCGACCTCGTAGACGGTCGGGGACTCCGTCTTGGAATCTGTCGTCGTCATGTCTGCCACTGGCTTACTCCTCGTGACTCACCCACATAAGCTTTGGCTGATTTTCAAAATATCCACCTGAGTTAAGAATTTCTACGAATATAGAATCAAATCTTGGGATAGATTATTATAGGAGTGTGTGTAACAGACTCATAGCCATGTCGAAGGGCTCGAACTACAGACGGCGTGACGTACTGACAACCGTTGGGGCAGGAACACTCGCCGGACTAGCGGGGTGTCTCGGCGGCAACGGTGGAGGGAACGGAAATGGAAACGGCAACGGTAACGGTAACGGCAACGGCGGAGGTGGCGGTGGCGGCGAACTCCGCTTCCTCGGCTTCGGTGGGAACACCCAGGAGGCACAGATGTCCGTCTTCGAGCCGTGGGCCGAGGAGACTGGGACGAACGTCTCCGGAACCGAAGCCGGCGGGACCTCGGAGATGATCTCGCTGATAAAACAGAACCCCGGTTCGTTCGACATCGTCGCGCTCAACGACACGGGGATGGTCCGCGCCCAACAGGAGGACGTCATCGAGCCAATCGACCTCTCGATGGTCCCGAACTACGAGAAGAACATCCGGGACTCGGCCCGGTCGCTGACGTTCAACGTCGACGGGGACGATACCTACGGTCTAATCCGGGAGAACGGCGCAACCGGGTACGCGTACAACACCGACAAAATCGACGATGAACTCACCTCCTGGGAGGACATCAAAGACTCCGCCTACGAGGGCGACGTGTCGCTCATCGACCGGACCATCGACCGACTGTCCAACTGCGCGGCCGCGGCCGACCTGAACATCAACGAGGTGCCGGACGACGAGGAGAAGACCGACCAGATGTTCGAGGAGGCCGAAGCACAGGACAAGAACGTCTTCAACTACTGGAGCGACGGCGCCACGTCCATCCAGTACCTCCGTCAGGAGAACGCGCTAATCTGTGAAGCGTGGGGCGGCCGGGTCCTCGCGCTCCAGGAGGAAGGCTACGACCACATCGAGTACGTCATCCCCGACGAGGGCGCGATGGCGTGGTCGGACAACCTCGCTATCGTGAAGGGGACCGAGAGCCGCGAACTGGCGCACGAACTGTTGAACCACACCTACCAGCGCGAGCACCTCCTCACGCTGTCGGAGAAAATGAACTACACCGTCCAGGTGAAGGACCCGCCGGAGGAGATGAAAGAGCTCCCGGACTACGCCCCGGCCGAGGACCTCGCCTTCCGGGACTGGGACGTCGTCCTGCCGAAGGAAGACGCCTGGACCGATCGGTTGAATACGATCAAACAGAACTGAGACATCCATATGCTCGAAGTTCGCGATTTCACGAAGTACTACGGTGACCTGTGTGCGGTGGAGAACCTCTCGTTCGACATCGACGAGGGGGAGTTCGTCACGCTGCTCGGCCCCTCGGGGTGTGGAAAATCGACGACGCTCCACGCCATCGCCGGCCTCGTCGAACCGACCGACGGGAAGATTCTTCTCCGCGGCGAGGACGTGACCGACCTCCCGCCGGAGAAACGCAACATCGGGATGGCGTTTCAGTCGACCGCACTGTTTCCGCACATGACGGTCCGGGAGAACATCGCCTTCGGGCTCAAGATGCACGGTCACGACTCGGCAGCCGTCGAAGAGCGCGTCGAGGAGTCACTCGAACTCGTCGACATGCCCGACCACGGCGACCACAAGCCGGGCGAACTCTCCGGCGGCCAACAGCAGCGCGTCTCGCTGGCGCGGGCGCTGGCGTACGAACCCGACATCCTCCTGCTGGACGAACCCCTGACCGGCCTCGACAGGGTCCTCCGCGAGGAGATGCGCGGCTGGCTCGACCGCATCCAGACGGAAGTCGGCGTGACGACGCTGTACGTCACCCACGACCAGGAGGACGCGCTGTCGATGTCCGACCGCGTCATCGTGTTGAACGACGGGCACTCCGAACAGATAGCCGCCCCCGAACGGCTCTACGAATCGCCAGCCACCCCCTTCGTCGCCGAGTTCGTCGGGAAATCTACCCAGTTCAGCGGCTCCGCCTCCCGGGAGGGCGACCGGACCGTCGTTCACAACGACGGCAAGGCGATTACGGTCGACGGGACCGACATCGACGATGGCGAGGAGGCCAACCTGTACGTCCGCCCGGAGGACATCGAGGTGAGTCGGAGTGCCGAAGGTACCGAAAACGAGATACCCGGCCGCGTCGTCAACGTCGCCAACCTCGGCAATCGAGCCGAGGTGACCGTCGAGGTGGCCGACGGCCTCGAAGCGCTCGCCCACACGAGCCGCTTCCCGGACATCGACATCGGCGACGAGGTCCACCTCCGGTTCGACCCCGAGTCGGTGATCGCCCTATGAGCGTCTCCCGGCCGACGGTCGAGGGCGTAACCGGCTCCATCGGCGAGTTCGTCGAGGGGCGCATCACGAACAGCCATCTCGCTCTGTTCGGACTGGGGTTCGTCGGGGTGTTTTTCGTCCTCCCCATACTGCTGCTCGTTCCGGAGAGCATCGCGTTCGGTACCGGCGAGCCGTTGCAGGCGTACCGACGGGCGACGGGAGATATCTACGTCGATGCCTTCGTCCGCTCGTTCCTCTACGGCATCGTCACGACGGCCGTGACGCTCGCGTTGGCGTACCTGCTCAGCTACTTCATGGCCTTCGGGACGAAACGCGTCCGCCTGACGATGACGCTCATCATCGTGCCGCTGTGGATTGCCTACATCGTCCGGTACTTCGGCATCCTGCTGTTCCTCTCGCCTGCGGGTCCCTTCGCCGACCTGACCGGCATCGAACCGTCGCTGCTCTTTACGACGCCGGCGGTCATCATCGGTCTGGCGAACGTCTACCTGCCGTTTGCGGTGCTACCGATCTACAACTCCCTGAACGCTATCGACGAGGAGGTCATCAGCGCCTCACGGGTACTCGGTGCCAGCCAGTGGCGAACGCTCGCCTCGGTCGTGTTCCCGTTGAGCCTCCCCGGGCTCGTCGCCGCGGGACTCATCGTGTTCATACTCGCGGCCGGGTCGTTCCTCGGCCCGGCCGTCCTCGGCGGCCCGAATCAGTCGATGATCGCCAACGAGATCGCCGGTGCGTTCCTGGATAACTTCAACATTCGCTTCGCCTCGGCGCTGGCGGTCATCTACTCGATACTGCTCGTCGGGACGCTGCTCGTGTTCAACACCGTGTTCGACCTCCGGGAGGTGCTCGGGAACATATGAGCGGGCGTTCGCTCCCGAGTCCACAGCGGGTCGGACTCCTCGCCACCGTCGTCGCGGTGTTCGCGTTCCTGTTAGTGCCCGTCATCATCGTCGTTGTCACCTCCTTTACGCCCCAGTCGTTCCCGGGCATCCCACAGGGTGAGCTCTCACTGCGGTGGTACAGCGAACTCATGGCCGACGAGGGCCTCCTCAACGCGCTGAAGGTGAGCCTCATCGTCGCCACGTGCTCGTCGATTCTCTCTGCGATTATCGGAACCATTGCCGCCTTCGGCTTCGTCCGCGGCGAGTTCCCCTACAAAGAGCAGATATCGACGATCATGCTGTTGCCGATGATTATCTCGCCGGTCATCACGGGTATCGCGCTCGTCCGGTACTTCGGGAATTTGAGCCTCCCGTCCGGATACCCGGCGCTCATCCTCGGACACACGGTGCTGTCGCTCCCGTACGTCTTCCTTCTGGTTCGCTCCGAACTGGTCACGTACGACAAGGACCTCGAACGCGCCTCTCGCGTCCTCGGTGCCGGTCCGGCGGCGACGTTCCGCCACGTGACGGGGCCCATCATCTCACCGGCGATTATCGCCGGCTCGTTCATCGCATTCGTCGTCTCCTTCGGCGAATTCACCGCGACCCAGTTCCTGATTTCGCCGGGGACGAGCACCGTACCGGTCGTCATCTACACGATGTTGCGAACCGGCCTGACGCCGACCATTAACGCGCTGTCGGTCGTCCTCATCGTCGTCATGCTCGTGGTGGCGCTGAGCAGTCGACGGCTCAGTTCCGCCTGAGCGCCCGTTTTTTTGGCCGGTTCCGCGTTCCCGATTCCCAATCGGTGACCCCCGCGTTTATCCCGTCGCCGACGGAACCCCCGCCACATGTCGGGACACGACATCAGCCCGGACCAGCAAATCGACAGCAATCTGTTCATCACCGTCTCGGGCCCGCCGGGAAGCGGCGTGACGACCTTGTGTGAGGAACTCGCCGAGGCGATGGACTGTGGGTTCATCTCCGGCGGCGAGGTGTTCCGCGAACTCGCCGACGAGCGCGACATGAGCCTCTCGCAGTTCATCGCGAAAGCCAGCGAGAACGAGGACATCGACCGCGCCGTCGACCGCCGTCTGCGCACCATCGCCGAGAAGTGGGGCGCGGCGAACAAGGCGTTCGTCCTCGAATCGCGGCTAGCGGGTTGGCTCGCCGGCAACCGCGCAGACCTCCGGTTTTGGCTCGACGCACCCGAGGAAATCCGCGTCGACCGCACCGCCGACCGCGAGGAGATAGGCGCCGAGATGCGCGTCCGCAACGTCATCGACCTAAAGCGCTACGAATCCTACTACGGCATCGACCTCTCGGACCGCTCCATCTACGACCTCTGTATCAACACGGCACGCTGGACGCCCGAAAACACCCTCAGCCTCGCGCTCACGGCCATCGAGTCCTACGACTCCGAGACCGACGAGGGCGCGTTCCCGACTCCGGACCTCGACATCTAGAAGCTCAGGTGTGAGGTCGAACTCGGCGCGCCGTCGTCGTCGATACCGCCCTCGTGGCTGAACGACACCTCGTCGTCGGAGAGATACACCTGCCCGTGGCGGACGGACACGTCGACTTCGACGAGCGTCGACCCCGCGGCCTTCCCGTTGTCGCAATACCCCGTCTCCGCGTCGAACATCGACCCGTGTTTCGGACAGATTATCCGCCCCTCACGCATCGCCGCACCACGTCCACGGTCGAGCCGTTGGTCGGTTTCGTGTTGACAGAAGTTCTTCCACGCCGAGACGCCATCCGCCAGTCGGACGAGAATCACCTCCTCGAGGCCGCCGTCGGCCTCCTCGACGGTGAAGAGGTACGAGCCG
>JBMCDV010000008.1:0-12462 GCA_048618255.1 Natronomonas sp.
GTGTGATGTAGAGCGTGTTCTCGATGGTCGCGAAGCCGAGGCCCGCGACCGCCCCGTAGACGGCACCGTCGACGACCGCGGCGAACTCGTCCCGGCGGTAGCCGTACATCCTGACCGCGAGGAGTTTCACCGTCTCCTCGCCCGGGGCGACCACGAGGTAGAAAAAGAGCACCAGTCCGATCGACCCGAACGCCGAGAAGAACCCTTCTAATGACGTGTTGGCGACGGCGGCGAAACTGGCGAAGAGGATGCCCAGGAGGAACGTGACCGCCAGCGAATCGAGTGGCTGGGCCATCGTCACGTCGGAGCGCCAGACGTAGACGGCGATGACCAGTGCCGGCACGATGGAGGCGACGATGAACGTGCCGATGACCGGGTCGCGTTGTAGCGCGGCGACGGTCAGGGCGGCCGTGTCGACGGCTTTCTCGATTAGTTGTTTCATCCCCGCGAAGCCCTCGCGGTAGGCTTTCGAGCCCTGTCCGACGGCGCTGGCCATCGACTTGATGTCGCCACCGGCACAGAAGGTGCCCTCCGCACCGCGGATGACGACCACGCGTGCGGGGCCGTCGTCGGCGAAATCGAGGACGGCCGAGAGGCCGTCGATGACGTTGTCGTTCAGGGCGTTGCGCTGGTCGGGACGGTCGATGGTCGCTCGGACGACGAGGTCGTCGTCGTCGACCGTCACGTCCAGATCCTCGTTCGAGAGTTCGTCGCTCGTGGCCATCCTGTCGAAGGCATGCGGTGGCGTCGGTATGACGATTTCGGACAGGTGTAAACGAACAATTAGTTCAACCGTGAAATGCGGAATCGAGGTTTTCCGGCCGTCCGGCGTGGGTTTATGTTTCGGGACTCGAAACGGTCCGGTATGGCAACCGACCCGATACAGTACGGCGACTACGACGAAGGGCGGTACTGCAACTACTGGGAGTTGGACCCGACGCTGCAGTTCGAGGCCCGACGCATCTACCCCGACGACGAGTACGAGTGGGCCGAGGACGTGTTGTCGGGCTACGGCGAGGTCCTCGGCGAGCGAATGGCCGACACCGCCGACCGCATCGACGAGGAAGGCCACGAACTGCAGTCCTTCGACAAGTTCGGTAACCGACTCAACGAGGTGGAGTACCACCCGCTTATCGAGGAACAGGAGCAACTCACCTACGAGGAGTTCGGCGTCACCCACGACGCCTTCCACGCGCCGCCGGGACGCGACGAGCCGGTCGGGTTGAGCCACACCCTGATGATGCAGGCGCTGCTCTCCTACGTCGACGGCGGCTTCTGCTGTCCGGTGTCGATGACCACCGGCGCCGCTATCGTCCTCGACAAGTTCGACGACGGCGAACTGGAGGAGTACTTCCAGGGGCTCACCAGCCGCGACCTCGAAGACCACATCGAGGGTGCGATGTTCCTCACCGAAGAGCAGGGCGGCTCCGACGTTGGAGCCAACGAGGTTCGCGCCGAACCACAGGACGACGGCACCTACCGGCTGTACGGCGAGAAGTGGTTCTGTTCGAACATCGACGCCGAGGGAGCCCTCGCGTTGGCTCGGACGCCCGACGCTCCCGAGGGAACCGAAGGGCTGTCGCTGTTCCTCGTCCCGCGGACGAAGCCGAACGGCGAGGTCAACGAATCTCACTTCCGTCGGCTGAAGGACAAACTCGGCACCATCTCGGTGCCGACCGGCGAAATTGAGTTCGAGGGTGCCGAGGCGTACCTCGTTGGCGAGGAGGGTGAGGGATTCAAGTACATGGCCGAGATGATGAACTTCGAGCGCCTGACGAACGCCACGGGCGCAATCGGTATCATGGGTCGGGCGCTGCTGGAGGCGAAGGTTCGTGCCGCGGACCGCGAGGCTTTCGGCAACCCCATCGACGAGTACCCGCTGATGCGTCGGGACCTCGTGGACATGTCCGTCGACTACGAGGCCGGCACCGTCTTCTCCTTCGAGGGTGCGCGGCTGCTGGACGAACGCGAGGACGCCGGAGACGACTCGGACGCATACAAACTGATGCGGCTGTTCATCCCCATCGCGAAGTACAAGACCGCACGGATGTCCGTCGACATCGCCTCGTATGCGATGGAAATCCTCGGTGGCAACGGCTACGTGCGGGAACACACCACCGAGCGCCTGCTGCGGGACGCACAGGTCCTGCCCATCTGGGAGGGACCATCGAACATCCTCGCGTTGGACGTGTTGCGCGCACTCAACCGCGAGAACGCCCACGAGGCGCTGCTTCCGTACGTTCAGGAGAAACTCGACGGCGTCGAACATCCGCTGTTGGAGGAGCTAGCCGACGAAGTCGAAGCCGAGTTCCTCGACCTCCAGAACGCCCTGGCGACGATGGCGACCGAAGACGGCGACTACGCGCAGTATCACGCGAAGCGACTGGCGGATTTCATCTTCGACGTGGTCAGCGCGGCGCTCCTGCTGGAGGAGGCCCAGTGGCAAATCGACGAGGAAGAGAACGGTCGGAAGGCCCTCGTCGCCCAGCGGTTCGTCGAGACGCGCTTCGGCGACGACGAAGCCTACGGCGTCGCCTCGGGCGACCGCTTCGCCATGGACGAGGAGAACTTCGCCGCGGTCGCCCACTACGCCGCCGTCGAACCGGAGTCGCTGGTCGAGGCGGCGCCGGCGGACGACTGACGCCTCCCGTCGCTTCGAGGAAAGCCGCCGCTGTTCGGCGTGAGAACGGTAGAATACCGAACCAACTGTTCAGAGGCGGTGACTGAATACGGTCTCTTCGAGGGTCTCCGCTTCGAGCGTCGAGGGAGTTGACTCGTCGGTCTTGATCGGCACCATCGGCGCGCCGGTGTTGGTTTCGTCGGTGTAGCGGGTCATTGGTCGTAGGGGCGCTTTCGCGCTGTACTCCATGAACAACAGTGAGGGATAATAAAGTTAATGAACGATAATGTTAAAACACTTCTATGACCTTAAGGACGTAATGATATCTGAACGTTCGAATCTATACTCGGATTTAACACTACAAATCGGCATCTATAGTGGCGTTCTGGGTGAGATATTTCCTCGATTGTAAACAGAGGAATCGGGCGTTCAGCTCTCGGGACTTGCGCCTACTGGAGCGTTTCCACCGACCGAACCGTCGAATTCGCAATCAGTAGGAGTAAGTCCCCGCCAATCGAAGCGCAGGCATGGACGCCGAGTCGACGATTCGGGCCTACTACGACGCGCTCCGGTCGGGCGACCCATTGTATCCCTTCTTCGCCCGCGAAGAGTCGACCGTCAAGTTCGGCATCGGCGAGCGACTGACTGGGTACGAGGCGGTCGAAGCCGGCCTCCGCGAGCAAACCGAGACGACCGACGGCTGGGTCGTCGACAGCGACCGACTCGTCGTCACCGAACGCGAGGACCACGCGTGGTTCTCCGACGACGTGTTCATGGCCTGGAACAGCCTCGAACGCGGCATCCGCTATGAGTTCGACACTCGCTGGAGCGGCACGCTCGAACGGCGAGGCGACGACGCCGACCTCGGCACCGACTGGCGGTTCGTCGGGATGCATGTATCGAGCGAGGCGCCGAGCGCCTCACGGTCCGCGAGCGGTGAGCGAAGCGAACCGCGAGAATGGGGAACGAACTGATGGTCGGACCCATCTCCGACGAGGACCGCGAGCGGACGATGCGCAAACTCAAGATTGGCTCCGTTCTGCTCGTCGGGGCGTCCGCGGGCCTCATCACGCTACAGGGCGACGCCTCCGTCGAAGTCGTCGCGGGGGCGATTGCAATCGGCCTGCTCGTCGGGATGGCACTCGTGTGGTATCTGTTCCCCGACACGGAGGCGTTGTCGCCGGCGTCGAACCGCGAGTACCGTCGAAAGTGAGGGTTTCAGTTCCGCATCCATTATAAGCGACACTCCCCCACGGTGAAGTATGGCACGCGCAGCAGTCGTCGGCGCCGGCATGACGAAGTTCGGCGTCCACGACAAACCACTACAGGAGCTGTTCGGCGAGGCGGCGCTCCCCGCACTCGACGATGCGGGCGTCGAACCGTCCGAAATAGACGCCTTCTACTTCGGTAACGCCATGAGCGGACAGGCCGAGAACGACACCCATCTCGGCCCGAAACTCGCATCCCACGTCGGGATGGCCGGCGTTCCGGTTCAGCGCTTCGAAGACGCCTGCGCCACCTCCTCGAACGCGTTCAAGAACGCCGTCGAGGCCGTCGACGCCGGTGTTCACGACGTGGTCCTGGTCGGTGGAGTCGAGCGTTGTACCCCCGAAACCGGCAAGGACACCGCAGCGATGACTCGCATCTTCGCCTCCGCATCCCACCGGCAGTACGAACAGCCGACGGGGCTGACCTTCCCCGGCGTCTTCGCGCTGTTCACCAAACGCCACATGCACGAGTACGGCACGACCGAGGAGCAACTCGCGGAAGTCGCCGTCAAGACCCACGGCAACGGCGCGTTGAACCCCAACGCCCACTTCGGCAAGGAGACGACCGTCGAGGAAGCACTCGACGGCCCCATCGTCGCCGACCCGTTCCGACTGATGGACTGCTGTCCGTTCTCCGACGGCGCCAGTGCGGTCGTCGTCGTCAGCGACGAACTAGCGGACTCCTACGACGCTCCTGTCGACGTGTCGGGCGTCGGCCACGCGACGGACGTGGTCCCCATCGGCGACAAGGACACCCCACACGTCACCCAAGCCGCCCGCGACGCGGCGGCAGAAGCCTACGAGCAGGCCGACACCTCGGCGGCGGAGATGGACTTCGCCGAAGTGCACGACTGTTTCACCGGGGCGGAAATCCTCGCCAGCGAGGCGCTCGGCCTCGTCGAGGACGGCGAGGGCGGCCCGGCCGCAGAGACCGGGCGGACGGCACGGGACGGCGAGGTGCCCATCAACCCCTCCGGCGGTCTGAAGGCCAAAGGCCACCCCATCGGCGCGACGGGCACCGCCCAACTCGTCGAGTTGACCGAGCAACTCCGCGGAACGGCGGGCGAACGACAAATCGACGGCGCCGAGCGCGCCGTCGCGCACAACCTCGGCGGGGACGCTGCCACCACCGTCGTCACCGTCATGGAGGCCCGCCAATGAGCGACCGACTCACACACGGCGAGTGGAGCCGAGCGGTCGAGGACGGCGACCTTCTCGGACAGACGTGTTCGGACTGCGGGAAGACCCAGGGAACACCGAAAGCCGCCTGTCCGCACTGTGGCTCCAGAGCGCTCGAAACGGTCGAACTCCCGACCGAGGGCGTCGTCTACACCGAGACGACCATCAACGTCCCGCCGGTCGGCGTCGAGGAACGGGGCTATCAGGTCGCCGTCGTCGACCTCGGTGAGGCGCGCGTGATGGGGCGACTCTCCGACGGCGGGGTCGGAATCGGTGACCCCGTCGAACTATCGGGGTTCACAGAGGACAACGACGGCTACGTCGCACCGGCGTTCGAACCGCGGTAGGTTCCCCTCAACTCCCCAAGCGTTCGGTCGGTCCGTCGCCGCTTGCGGTCGTTTTTCCGGCCGAGAGGTCACTGATACAGCGTCGACAGAAGCGATAGGTGGGGTCGTTCGGAGCGCCGCAGGTCGGACACACCGTCCTATCGAGGCCTTCCGCGCGTGGCCCACGCTCGTGGTCCGGGGCGACTGGTTCTGCGGTCTGGCCGCTGGAGTCCATCGCCGTCTCCCGATACAGATACAGGAGAATGCTCATGTGGACGGCGACGAGCGCAACGACTCCGAGCAGGAGCCACACGAGTGTGCCCATCTCTAGCACGAACGTACGCCGTCGGAGTACTTATTCGTTCGGCGAGGTCCGACGGTCGCCGTCGTCGCTCGTCAGGCGACGCGTGCGAGCCACGCGTCGGGGTCGTCCAATTCCGCGTCGGTCGGGAGGTTCGCGGGGTCCTCCCAGACGACTGCGGCGCCGGCGACGCCACGCTCGTCGGCGACCGCATCGAAGAACGCCTTCCCGCGTTCATACTGCTCGCGTTTCATCCCGAAGCCGAGCAGACGGCGAATCAGTGCCGATACGGGGCCGACGTTCTGCCGACGGTCGTCGAGTTTCCGCCTGAGGTCCTCGTACTCGCGGTCGAAGGCGCGGTCCATGATGAGTTCGGCGTACCCCTCGACGGCGGTCATCGTGACGTTGAGTTCGCCCAGCGCCTCACGGTCGAAATCGCCGGCGGCGAGCTTCGAGACGGTCTCCTCCATCGCGTCTTCGAGATGCGGCGCGAGCCACGGGGCGGCCCCGAACTCCGCGGCGTGGGCGACTTCGTGGAACGCGATCCAGCGACGGAATCGGTCGCGGTCGACGTCCAGCACCGTCGCGACAGACTCGATGTTCGGGTGGACGAAGTAGAGTTCGTGGTCGCCGTCGCCGAGCAACAGCGGGTCGTACTGTCCGAGGACGTTGTTCGCGAGGAACCCGAGCGTCAACGCCATCGACCCGGTGTTCGCAGAGCGTGCCAACGACGGCGCAAGAGAGGCTTGTTCCTCGAGTGGGCCGAGCAGGCGCTCGAAGGTGGCGAGGTTGGCGTCTATCCAGTGGTGGCGGTTCTGGACCTGTACGCTGTACGGGAGGTCAAAGTCGACGCCGGCGGCTTTTCGGATGCCGTCGCGGGCGTCCGCCACGTCGTCGGCGTACCCCTGCTGTTCGGCCTCCGAGAGGGTCAAATCGCCCGGTTCGGTCGCTGCACGGGCGGCGTTCCCGACGGCACTCCAGTCCACCGGCCCGTCGCCCTCGGCGTCGGCGACCGCACGGACGGCGCGAAAGAGACTCACACGACTGCTAGCCGACGACACGGCAAAGAGTTTCCGGGTCAGCGGGACGCCGGTAACACCGGTGTCAGCGAACGACTATGTGAAATCCGGCCGTCGGTCGGATATGGCCTGTCCGTATCTGGAGTACCGCGAGGCCGACGAGGAGCGCTCCTTCGAGACCGCACGCGCCTACTGTACCGCCGTCGATTCGTTCGTTCAACCGATGCGTGCCGACGTCTGCAACGACCGCTACGAGTTGGACCACACGACGGACTGTGAGTTTTACCGGGACGCCGAGCGATGAGTTACGACGACTACCTCGCCGGTGACCCGGTCGTCATCACCGCGGCGCTGACCGGTGGCGTCCACGGCAAGGAGGCGAGCCCTAACCTCCCGGAGACGCCCGAGGAGATAGCCGACGCCGCCGAGGCGTGTGAAGCCGCCGGCGCCTCGGTCGTCCACCTCCACGCTCGCCGGGAGAACGGCGAACGCTCGTTTTCGCGTGAGCGATTTCAGGAACTGACCGAGGCGGTCCGGGAGCGGACGGACCTCATCATCCAGCACTCCACTGGCGGGACCGGCGCCCCCGACGATGTCCGACACGAACCGCTCCGGACCGACCCTGCCCCCGACATGGCCTCTCTCGACATGGGGCCGCTCAACCGCTATCAGCACCTCACCTCCGAGAACACCCGTGGCCTCGTCGAATCGCTCGCCGAGGAGATGGACGAGCGGGGTATCAAACCCGAGATGGAGGTGTTCAACGGCGGCCACCTCAACGAGGTCCACGAACTGCTCGACCGGCGGCCGGACCTCCTCGAGGAGCCGATTTACACGACGCTCATCTTCGGCGGCGGCACGACTGCGATGCCGACGCCCGACACCTTCCGGTCGCTCGTCAATCACCTCCCCGAGGGCGCACAGTTCAACACCCTCGGGTTCGGCCAGCACCAACTCCCCTTCGCCGCGATGGGCATCGTCTTCGGGGGCCACGTCCGCGTCGGACTGGAGGACAACCGCTACTTCCGCCGGGGCGAACTCGCGACGAACGCCCAACTGGTCGAGCGGGCGGCGACGCTCGCGAAAACCCTCGAACGCCCCGTCGCGACACCCGACGACGCCCGGGTGATACTCGACATCTGAGTCACACCAGTAACACCGTCGTCACCTGATTGCGTCGGCGTGCGCGAACCGATTTAACTCCACAACTCGTAACCAGGTAACACAGATACACTATGCCCGAGCCGATATCCGGACTCCACCACGTGACGGCCATCGCCAGCGACCCCGAGGGGAACGTTGACTTCTACACCGACGTACTCGGGCTCCGACTGGTGAAGAAAACCGTCAACTTCGACGACGTGACGACCTATCACCTCTACTACGGCGACGAAGTCGGCTCGCCGGGGACGATTCTGACGTTCTTCCCGTTCGGCGCCGGCCAACGCGGGTCGGTCGGTCGAGGACAGACCTCCGCAACGGCGTTCGTCGTCCCCGAGGGAAGTCTCGACTACTGGCAGGGGCGCTTCGACGACCACGGGGTCGAGTACGACGCCGTCGAGGAACGCTTCGAGGAGCGCGTTCTCCCGTTCTACGACAACGACGGTCAGCCACTGGAGTTAGTCACCGGTCCCGCCGACATCGAACCGTGGGACGAAAGTGACGTACCGGACGAACACGCTATCCGCGGGTTCCACGGCGTCACGCTGCTGTCGGCCGACGCCGAGGCGACCGTCGACGTACTGGAGGCGATGGGGTACGAACGCGTCGGGGAGGTCGGCCACCGAACACGACTCTCCGGTGCGGGCGACCGCGCCGCGTTCGTCGATGTACTCGACGACCCGGAGGCGGCGACCGGGATGCAGGGGGCGGGCACCGTCCACCACGTGGCGTTCCGGGTCCCCGACGATGACGCCCAGATGGCGTGGCGCGAGGAACTCGCCGAGACGGGGCTTCGCGTGACGCCACAGAAAGACCGTCGGTACTTCCGGTCGATTTACTTCCGGGAACCCGGTGGCGTGCTGTTCGAATTCGCGACGGACGGACCCGGATTCGATGCCGACGAACCGGTCGCGGAGCTGGGGTCGGAGTTGAAGCTCCCACCGTGGTTCGAAGGGGACCGAGAAACCATCGAGCGCAGTCTCCCGCCGCTGTCGGCGGACTGATACGGTCGGCAACGGTCCGACGAGTTAGGTGTCGATATCGTCGATTTCGTCCACGTCGTCCTCGAACTCGAACGTCGACTCCTCGTCGTCGAGAATCTTCGTCTTGACTACGTATGCGACGGCGACGAGGAAGACGAGCCCGACGACGGCGGCGATGGCGCCTCCCTTCTTCGACCCGGAGGACTCTTCGAGCGGCTCGTCAGCGGCCGAGACCTCCTTTTCGCCGCTGCCGTACCCCTTCGTCGCGCTCAATTCTGAGTCCGTGAAATGGACCTCGAGAAACGTGAACTTGGCCATACCGTACGGTTCGCCGGAGAGACACTTATACGTTGATGCAGCAGGTCGAGACGTTCTTGTGTCTGCCCGCCGGTTCGTGGGTATGGACGACGAACGGCGAGCGTTCCTCGAGGCGTTGCTGTCGACGGCGACCCCTTCGGGATTCGAGACGGCCGGACAGCGACGGTGGCTCGACTACGTCGAACCCTTCGCCGACGAAACGCGCGTCGACGCGTACGGGAACGCAGTCGCCGTTTCCGAGGGGTCCGACGACGGGTCGTCGATTGCGATTACCGGCCACGGCGACGAAATCGGTCTGATGGTTCGGGACATCACCGACGATGGCTTCCTGAAACTCTCCAGTATCGGCGGGTCTGACAAGACGGTTACCCGCGGCCAACACGTCCGGGTTCACACCGCCGAGGGGACGCTCAACGGTGTCATCGGACAGGTGGCGATTCACCTCCGAGACACCGCGAGCGACGAGTACGACGAAATCAACGAACAGCACGTCGATATCGGCGTCGAGGACGGCGACGCCGCCCGGGAGTTGGTCGATATCGGAGACCCAGTGACATTCGACACAGACATCGCCGAACTGGAGGGTGACCGACTCACGGCCCGCGGGATGGACAACCGCGTCGGTATCTGGACCGCGGCCGAGGCGTTCCGTCGGGCGGCCGAAACAGACCACGAATCGACGGTGTACGCCGTCTCGACCGTCCAGGAAGAAATCGGACTCAAAGGAGCGAAGATGGTCGGGTTCGGCCTCGAACCGGACGTCGTCGTGGCGACGGACGTGACCTACGCCACCGACCAGCCGGAATCGCCCGGCAATCGCTCGACAGGCGTCGAGTTGGGGGCGGGACCCGTCGTCGCTCGCGGCAGCGCAAACCACCCGAAGCTCGTCGAGGCGGCCCGAACGGTGGCCGAAGACGAGGGCATCGATATACAACTGCAGGCGACGGCCAGTTTCACCGGCACCGACGCGGACGCATTTTATACGGCGCGGGGTGGCATCCCATCGTTGAACGTCGGCCTGCCGAACCGCTACATGCATACCCCCGTCGAGATGGTCGACCTCGCTGACCTCGAAGCAGCAGCCGAGTTGCTCGCGGCCGTCGCCGTCCGTGCCGAGTCGTTCGCGCCGTTCACCGCCGACGTGTGAACGCGGGGGATGTGGACACGACCCAAACCACGATACGTCGGGCGCCGCTGGTTCGGGGTATGAGCTCCGATTTGGGGAACATGCTCCGGATACTGCAGGTACTTCGAGACGAGGGGTTCGTCGACGCGCTGACCGACGTCGAGAGTCTGGTCGCCGACGTCGACGAGCGACTGGAACACGTCGAACAGGTGGAAAACGACGCCGAACGAGCGGTCCGGGAGGCCGAGGCAGCGCTCGATGCCGTCGACGACCGACTCGAGCAGTTCGACGAGATGATTTCGCTGCTCGAGGCGAAAATCGAGGCGGCCTTCTCCATCGGTTTCTTCTTCTTCGCTATCGACCGGTGGGCGGCCGATGACCCGTTTCTGGCAATCGGACTACTGTTGATGGGTTTGCTCGGAGCGTCCTCACTTGCGGTGACGGTCAGACGCATGCCACAGGTGCGTCGGCTTCGGAGTGTTGGCCGGTACGCGACGAACCGTCTCGACACCACCGACGACTGGATGGACGACGAGGAAGACGAAGGGGAGAGCAAGTGAGTACGGTCCGAACGTGACCGTACCCGGTGTGTTTATACTGTCGGAGCGTGCCCCGTCCAGTATGACCGACCGACCCCTCGACGTGCTCGAAGAGACCCTTGGTTCGGAAGTGAGTGTGACGCTGAAAGGCGGCGAGGTGTACGACGGCGTCCTCGCCGGCTACGACCAGCACATGAACCTCGTCTTGGAGGAGGGCGACAACGTAACCATTATCCGCGGCGATAACCTCGTCTCGATACAACCATGACTGGAGCCGGGACCCCGAGTCAGGGGAAGAAGAACAAGACGACACACGTGAAGTGCCGACGCTGCGGCGAGAAGTCCTACCACTCGCGGAAGAAGGTCTGTGCCTCCTGTGGGTTCGGCAAGACCGCAAAGCGCCGAAGCTACGCGTGGCAGTCCAAACAGGGCGAGTAACGCACGACCGACGGTTCTCCGTTTTCCCTCATCGAATAGCCGCAGCTACCCGGTTCGGATAGCCTCCTCCCCACCCGATATATGCACGAATGTGTATATACACGACCGTGTTGACCCACGTATCACGCACGATGGAGTGGGTTTTTACCGCTGGACATACCATACTCGCCTATG
The DNA here is from genome assembly GCA_048618255.1 of Natronomonas sp. Classification (GTDB taxonomy): domain Archaea; phylum Halobacteriota; class Halobacteria; order Halobacteriales; family Haloarculaceae; genus Natronomonas. The sequence continues at coordinate 11,453 of JBMCDV010000008.1, forward strand.
CCAGACGGGCGGCACACGGAGGGGCCAACGGAGAAATGCGGCGTGGTCGGCGTTTCGCTCGACGGGCGGGACGCGGCACGACCGCTGTACTACGCACTGTATGCGCTCCAACACCGGGGCCAGGAGTCGGCGGGTATCGTCACCCACGACGGCTTCCAACAGCACAGCCACGTCGAGATGGGGCTGGTCGGCGACGCCTTCGAGGAGGGCGACCTCACGGCGTTGAACGGGTCGACGGGTATCGGCCACGTCCGCTATCCGACGGCCGGCAGCGTCGACTCCAGTTGCGCACAGCCCTTTTCGGTGTCGTTCAAATCCGGCTCGCTCGGTCTGAGCCACAACGGAAACCTCGTCAACGCCGAGGAGGTCCGTTCGGAGTTGGCCGAAAGTGGCCACGCCTTCACCAGCGACGGCGACACCGAGGTCATCGCCCACGACCTCGCGCGGAACCTACTCGAGGAGGACCTCGTTCGCGCCGTCAAGCGGACGATGAGCCGCATTCACGGCTCCTACGCGCTGACGATTACTCACGACGACACCGTGTTGGGCCTGCGTGACCCACAGGGTAACCGACCTCTGTGTATCGGGAAACTCGACGACGGCTACATCATCACCTCCGAATCCGCCGCTATCGACGTTCTCGACGGCGAGCTCGTCAGGGACGTTCGCCCCGGCGAACTCGTCGTGTTGGGTCCCGACGGCGACGGCTTCGACTCCTATCAACTCGTAGAACAAGAGAACACGGCTCACTGCTTCTTCGAACACGTCTACTTCGCGCGTCCCGATTCCCGAATCGACGGCAACCTCGTCTACGATGTTCGGCGCGAACTCGGCCGCAAACTCTGGGAGGAAAGCGGCGTCGAAACCGACGTGGTGCTTCCGGTGCCGGACTCCGGGCGGGCCTTCGCCTCCGGATACGCCGAGGCCGCCCAAGAGGACGGCGCCGACGTGGAGTTCGCCGAGGGGCTGATGAAGAACCGCTACGTCGGCCGGACGTTCATCATGCCGAC
>JBMCDV010000009.1:0-12093 GCA_048618255.1 Natronomonas sp.
GGCCAACCTCGTCCAACACGACCAGCGAATCCTCGTCGGCCTCTTCGAGAATGGCCGCCAACTCCGTCATCTCGACCATGAACGTCGAGCGACCGCCGGCGATGTCGTCGGAGGCACCGACGCGGGTGAACACCCGGTCGACGATCGGCAACTCGGCGCTGCGGGCAGGGACGAAACTGCCGACCTGTGCCATCACACAGAGGAGCGCCACCTGCCGCATGTACGTCGACTTTCCCGACATGTTCGGCCCGGTGACGACGGCCATCGGCCGTTCGCGGGGCAACTCCGTCGGGTTTGGGACGAACGCCTCCTCGGTCCGCTCGACCACCGGATGCCGGCCGCCGTCGACGAAGACGCCGTCGGCGCCGACCGTCGGCCGCGCGTAGTCGTACTGGGCGGCGACGGTCGACAGCGAACACAGCGCGTCGAGTTCCGCGACTGCGCTCGCTGTCTCCTGTATCCGTTCGGTCGCCTCGGCCACCTCGCTTCGGACCTCCCGGAAGAGGTCGTACTCCCGTTCGTCGGCGCGGGCCTCGGCGTGGACGATTTCGTCCTCTCGCTGTTTCAACTCGGGCGTGTAGAACCGCTCGGAGTTCTTCAGCGTCTGTCGACGCTGGTAATCGTCGGGAACTCTATCGAGGTTCGGGTTCGTCACCTCGATGTAGTAGCCGTGGACGGAGTTGTGACCGACGTCGAGCGAGTCGATGCCCGTCCGCTCGCGCTCGTCGGCCTCGAGGTCGTCTATCCACGCTTTCCCCTCGCGTTCGGTTGCCCGAAGGTCGTCCAGCGTCTCGTCGTACCCTTCGCGGATGACGCCGCCCTCGGTTATTTCGATGGGCGGCGACTCGGCGATGGCCCGGTCGATGAGCTCCCGCGTCCCGGGGCAGTCGTCGAGACGGGACTCGATGTCGGCGAGTTTCGCGCTGTCGTCGGTCGCCTCGGCGATGCAGTCCCGCAGTTCGGGTACCACCGACAGCGTCGCCTCCAGCGCCCGCAAGTCGCGAGCGTCGGCCCGGCCCCGAGAGACGCGGGCGACCAGCCGTTCGAGGTCGTACACGTCGGCGAGCAACTCGCTCGCGCGCTCGCGCTCGCCGACGCGGGCGAGAAGCGCCTCGACGGCGTCGAGGCGATTGCCGATACGCGCTTCGTCCAACAGCGGTCGGCGGAGCCAATCGCGGAGTTTCCGTCCACCGAGGGCACTCGCCGTCTCGTCGAGAGTCTCCACCAGCGCCGCCCCTTCCAGCCCGTGGACGTGCCGCGGTTCGAACACCTCCAGCGAGCGCAAGGCGACGGCGTCCAACAGCATGTACTCCCTTGGGTCATAGCGCGTGAGGTGGTTGATGTAGTCCAGTTCTTCGAGGTCGCCGTCGGTGCTCACGCCGCGGGCGTACTCGGCGTAGGCCAGCAGCGCACCGCAGGCCCGGAGTTCCGCCTCGGAGGCCAGCGAAGTCGACCCGAAGTACGACTCGACTTTCTCGCGGGCAGTCGCGAGGTCGAACGCCGAGCGCTCGTAGGGCGTCACCATACACCCCGAAGCGAAGGGCTCGGTCGGCGCCTCGGGCCCGACGACGGCCTCGGCGGGGTCGAACCGTTCGAGTTCGTCCTCGACGGCCTCGATACGGTCGAGGTGAGTCGCGAAGAAATCGCCCGTCGACACGTCGAGTAAGGCGAGGCCGTACCCCTCGGTCAGGCAGGCGACGAAGTTGTTGTCGGCGTCGGCGAGCAGTTCGGTTTCCGTCAGCGTCCCGGGCGTCACCACCCGTGTCACGGCGCGGTCGACCAGCCCCGAGGTCTCCTCTGGCTCCTGGACCTGGTCGGCGACGGCGACGCGGTAGCCGGCCTCCAGCAGCGTCTCGATGTAGGACTCCGCCGAATCGATGGGGATACCCGCCATCGGGTACGTTCCCGTCGAATCCTCCCGCTGTGTGAGGGTGATTTCGAGGATTCGGGCGGTCGCCTCGGCGGCTTCACAGAACGTCTCGTAGAAGTCCCCGACCTGGAACAGCACGAGCGCGTCGTCGTAGCGCTCACACAACGCCAGGTACTGCGACAGCATCGGCGTCAATTCCTCGGCCTTCTCGGCCATCGCGGGCGGCGGCCCCAGCGCCTCGTCCATACTCGGGGGTGTCCTTCCGGACGCAAATACTCAACGGAGGACGAGGAGTCGTGGACCGCGGGCCACGAGTTATTTACCCCCGCCACGGAACGACCACGCATGGCCGACGACGACGACCAGCGACCGCTCATCGACCCCAGACTGTTCGCACCAAGCGAGTTCATCGGGGAGGACATGGACCACAACGTCGACGTGACGGGCAACACCACCATCGACGTCGAACACGACATTGACATCGACCTCCCCATCCGACGCATCGAGGTGGGCGTCGTCGCCTTCGCCGTCCTGGTCGTCGGCCTCGGTACGCAGACGGCGGTCGGGCCGACGGTACAGGTGGCCGGCGCGCTCGGTGCCGTGTTGGTCGTCGACCTCCTCCTCCGTCTTCTCGGGCGATAACTCGCGGGCGTCCCGAAAGTAGCTTTTATCCCCGAACCACCACACAGCCACGGTATGGACGCCCGCCGAGAGGTTTGGCGTATCTACCGAGAGTCCATCGGCATTCTCGGCGTCAGCCTCCTCGGCGGCCTCTTCGCCGGATTAGTGCTGGGTAGCGACGCGATGCGGACCGCGTTCGCCGATTTTCCGGGGTTGCTGTTGTTGTTGCCCGCGTTTCTCGCCACCCGTGGCAACGTCTACGGCGCCTTCGGCGCCCGCATCTCCTCGGGACTCCACCAGGGACTCATCGACCCCGAATTCGAGTTCGACGAACGCCTGTTGAACGCCGTCGTCGCCTCCTTCGCCAACGGCATCGGCGTCTCGGTGTTCATCGGCTTCCTCTCGTGGGGAATCCTCCGGGCGCTCGGACGGGAGTCCGCCCGCCTGGCGGAGTTGGTCGGCATCACCTTCCTCGCCGGCGTGCTCACGTCGGTCGTCCTCGTCTTCGGCCTGCTCGTGTTGGTCTTCGGGAGCTACGAGTCCGGCTACGACCCAGACAACCTCATCGGACCTATCGTGACGATGCTCGGTGACGTCTTCGGCGTCGTGTTCCTCTACGTCGCCATCGTCGTCGTCGGGGTGGTGCTGTGAGCGACGACCTGGGGACGTGGCGGTTCCGAACCATCGTCGCCACGATGGCCCCGATTTTGGTCGCGCTATCGATACTGGAGATGGGTTCGGGGTACGTCCTCGAATCGCTCGAGGCGACGTATCTCGACAACCCGACGCTGCTGATTCTCGTGCCCGTGATGATTGGGATGGGCGGTAACCTCGGCGCGATTCTCTCCTCGCGGCTCTCGACGCGACTCCACCTCGGGACACTGGAGTTCTCCCCGCGAGACGAGCAGTTGTGGACGAGTATCGCCGCCATCATGCTGTTGGCGGTGACGGTGTTCAGCGCCCTCGGCGTCGCGGCGTGGGTACTCGGGCGGGTGGTCGCCGAACCGATGGCGCTGGCCGACCTGCTCGTCATCTCGGTCGGGAGCGGAATGCTGTTGGCCGTCCTCGCGGTCATCCTCTCGGTGGCCGCGACGTACGTCTCCTACCGACAGGGACTGGACCCGGACGACACGACGATTCCGGTCGTCACGAACGTCTGTGACATCCTCGGCGTGGTCGTCCTCTCGGCGGTCGCCATCGCGGTGCTGTAGGGGTCACTCGGAAACTGCCGGCCCGTTCAGGAGAATCGAAAGAAGCAACAACCTGCCGTCGAAAGAACCGGCAATTCGTTCGTCGATAGCCGTCTCCGGATGTAACGTCCTACTGATGATTGAATCACTCCTCTTGGGCAGCCCGACACGAACTGCCTACATCGCCGTCTTCGGACTCGCGGCACTGGCGTGTTTCGGCGGCCTCGCCCGGGTGAGATACATCGACGACCCGGACACGAGTCGGGGACTCGGCTGGTTCCTGTTTCTGACCGGCGGGTGGGCGACCGCACACATTGCCTACCTGCTGGCGCCGTCGACACGCCTCAGTCTCGTGGCGTATGTCGTCGGACTGGTCGCCGGCTTCTCCGCCGTCGGCGCGTGGCTGTACTTCTGTTCGGCCTACACCGGCCGAAGCCTCCACGAGGAAGCGACGTACAGGCGAGTCGCCGTCGCCGTCTTCGTCGTCGTCGTCGGCCTGAAGTTCACGAACCCGATTCACGGGCTCTACTTCACCGCCACGCCGACGGCGACGCCGTTCCCGCATCTGGCTATCGAACACTCGGTTCTGCACTGGATGGCGATGGGGCTGGCCTACGCGCTCAGCGCCGTCGGCTTCTTCATGCTGTTCGAGTTGTTCACGCAGGTCGGCCACGACACGCGGCCGCTGGCGGTGCTCGTGGGGCTCACGGGGCTGCCGCTCCTCTTCGACATCGTCGGTGCAACCACCCCGCGGTTCATCGACATGACGTACGAACCGATTGGCGTCGCCCTGTTCGCGGCCGGGACGCTGTTCGTCTTCTTCGAACGGTTCCAGACCGTCCAGTTGGCCGGCAACGTCGACAGCCCGGTCGTCTTCCTCGACGAAGACGACGAGATACGCGACAGCAACGCCCCGGCCCGCCGGCTGTTCCCGGCCCTCGAGGATGCGACGGGCGAATCGCTGGAATCGGCGCTTCCCGCCGTCGCCGAGCGGTTGGCGTCCGACGAGAGTATCATCGAGCACTCACGCGACGGCGAGTTGCGGTACTACATGGTCGCGACGAACCCCTTCACGTTCGGCAACACCCGCGTCGGCCGGATGCTGTTGTTCACCGACGTGACCCAGACGGAGCGGTACCGTCAGAAAATCGAGCGGAAGAACGAACGCCTCGGTCGGTTCGCGAGCGTCGTCTCTCACGACCTCCGGAACCCGCTGTCCGTCGCCCACGGTCGCATCGAGTTGGAGCGAGAAGAGCGGGCCGCGGAAAGCGAGAACCTGACGGCGGCCGCCGACGCCCTCGACCGGATGGGACGGCTCATCGAGGACGTGTTGACCCTGGCGCGAGCGGGTGACGATATCGACGACCTCCGGCCCGTATCGCTGTCGTCGATGGCCAAGCGGGCCTGGGAGACAGTCGACGTCGAGGGTGCCGAACTCCGAATCGAGAGCGACGTGACGTTCGAGGCCGACCCCGACCGGCTTCAACAGGCGCTGGAGAACCTCTTTCGAAACAGTGTGGAACACGCCGGACCGGACGTGACCGTCACCGTGGACAGTCTCGACGACGGGACGGGGTTTTACGTCGAAGACGACGGCCCCGGAATCGACCCGGATCTCCGGGAGGAGGCCTTCGAGTGGGGTATCTCCGGGAAAGGTGGGTCCGGTCTCGGCCTCGCCATCGTCGAGACCATCGTCGAGGGACACGGCTGGGGGATAGCGCTCGAGGAGTCCGCCGAGGGCGGCGTTCGATTCGAGGTGACGGGAGTCGACGCCTGACCGCTCTCAGGCCGCCAGTTCCTCGAACTCGCCCGACGACGTTCGCGTCCCTTTCGCGATGATGACGTCGCCGGCTCGGAGCGTCGCGTCGGCGTCCGGGGCGAGCATCCAGTCGTCGCCGCGTCGGATGGCGAGGACGTTCATCCCGAGTTCCGCCGCCGGAACGCCGTCTGCGACCCGTTCGCCGTCGAGGGCGCTGCCCTCGCCGACGACGACACGCGTGAGTATCTCGTCGGATTCCTGGACTGCGAGTTCGACGACGGGGTGGACCGACAGCCCCCGGAGGACGCCCTCGCTGATGTCGAGGGCGGCGTCGCTTATCACTTCAGTCGAGACGCCGAGGTGGATGAGTCCGCGCAAGGCGACGGGGTCGTCGGCGTCGGCCGCCGCGCGCAACAGCCACGCCTCGAACCGCGAGCGGAGGGCGTCGACCTCGACTTCGAGGTTGCGGACTTCGGCGGCGAGGTCCTCGTTGTCGAAGAGGATGCTGCCGTAGGCGAGGTCGACCGCCAACTCCGAGAGGTTCTTCATCAGGACGATGGAGTCGACGGCGCGTTCGAGGTCGTCGACCTCCGACTCGGGCGGGTCGGGGGCGTCGTAGTCATCGCCCGTGACTGCTTCGTACACCTCACCGACGGTGCGCTCCGGCCCGCGCAGGATGAGGCGGTCTTCGGCGGTGATGGTCGTCTCCGGGCCGGGGTTCAGTATCCAGTCGTCACCGCGATGGATGGCGATGATGCGAACGCCGGTTTCGCTTTCGAGGTTGATATCCAAGAGCGTGCGGTCGGCGTACGGCGACTCCGTGACGACGGTGCCGCGAACGAGCGTCTCGATGGCCTCCGGGAGCGCCGCTCGCATCGCCTCCGGCAGTCCGATGTCCTCGAGGATGATTTTGGCGATGTCGCCGGCGGCGTCGCTGATGCGGTCGGCGCCCGCAGCGAGGCCGAGAACCGGCGCCAGCGCCTCGACTTCGTCGGGGTTGCGGGCAGCCATCAGGAGACTCATGCGGACGCGCATCTGCAGTACGTCCATCTTCTCTTCGAGGGCTAGCACCTCTCGGGCGATGTCCTCACTGCCGTGCAACACCGCCGAGTACGCGAGGTCGATGAGGAGTTCCGAGGTGTCCTTCATCTCGACCAACAGCTCCTTGACGCTGACCGGCTCGTACGCGACGGTCTTCGGCGGCGACCCCTCGAAACCTGCCATACGGCGCAATACGGACGGGCCGACAAAAGGGTTGTTGCGCTGTCAGCGCGTTTTTATCCGTCGAGTGCGAACGGACGGTAATGAGTGGGCCAGCGAACCTCGAGGTGGACCTCCACGTCCACAGCGAGGCCTCATACGACGGCCACGAGCCGGTGGAGCTGATACTGGAACACGCCGCCGACATCGACCTCGACGCCGTGGTCATCACCGACCACGACGTCATCGGTGCCTCGCTCGAAGCCGCCGAACGCGCCCGCGAGTACGGGCTCATCGGCATCCCGGGCGCCGAAATCTCGACGGCCCACGGCCACCTACTGGGAATCGGCATCGAGGAACTCCCCGAACGTGGCCGGCCGATGGGCGAAACAATCGAGGAGGTCCGCGAGTTGGGCGGCGTCGCCATCGTTCCACACCCCTTCCAGCGCACCCGACACGGCATTCGCAAGCGCCGACTGAAGCGGCTCGACCCCGATGCCATCGAGACGTTCAACGCGTGGCTGTTCACCGGCTACCGAAACCGCCGTGCGCGGCGGTACGCCCGCCGCTACGGCTACCCATCCGTCGGCGGCAGCGACGCCCACTCGCTTTTGACCGTCGGGCGCGCCTACACGGAAATCGAGGTCGACCAATCGGTCGCCGACATCGAAAGCCAAGATGTCGTCGACGCCATCCGCGCGGGGGACACCGCCATTCGGGGTCAACGGGCGTCACTGAAACGCTCTACCGGCCACTACGCCAAGGCAGCAGGGCGGAAAACCGCGTGGGGCGCCAAGACAGCGGCCAAGAAGAGTTCCAACGGTGCACAGTGGGCCGTGACGACGGCGGTGCCATTCCTGTGAGTGGCTGAGGAACGCTTTTGGTCGGCCGCCGAGAGGGGCGTGATATGGATTCACTCGCGGCCCTCGGACCGCTGCTCGTGGTCGTCGGGGCGGCGGGGTACGTCGTCGGTATCGCGCTCCCCTATCCGGGTCGGTCGTTCGCGCTGACGGCGCTGATGGTTGGAGTTACGCTGCTGGTGGTCCGACCACCCTCGGCAGCGGGAGGGGCGCAGTGACCGTCAGCGCCGTCGTCTACAGCGAGGCAGGTATCGAGGAGTACGACGACCTCGCGGCGGCGAAGGCCGCCGAGGGGACGACGTGGGTTCGGGCCTACGACGCCACCGACGAGGAGGTCGACGCGGTGGCGTCGGCGTTCGACATCCACCGACTCGCAATCGAGGACGTGGTCAACGAGGTGCGGCCGAAGACCGAGGCGTTCTCGGCCTACACGTTCGTCCTCGTCAAGACCGCGGAGTTGACTCGGGGCGAGACGACGTTCGAAGAGGAAATCAGCGAGGACCCCGTCGGCGTCTTTTTCGCGGACGATTGGGTGCTCACACTGTGTCCACGCGACGACGACCCCATCGACCGGGTGTGGAACGCGGTCGTCCGCGGGGACGAGCGACTTCTGCAGCGTGGCCCCGATTTCACGGCCTACCGAATCATCGACGTGGTCGTCGACGAGTACTTCACGCTCTTGGACCGCATCGGCGACGGCATCGAAGCCATCGAGGAGGCGGTGCTCACGACGACCGACATCGAGGTACTGGAGTCCATCAACACCGTTCGCCGGGATTTGCTGTCGTTTCGGAAACTGGCGTGGCCGACCCGCGAGGCGCTGTCGGTGCTGGCCCGCGGCGACCCCGACTACGTCGACGAGACGACCGAGAAGTACTTCCGGGACGTGTACGACCACCTCGTCCACGTCGTCGACCTCGTCGAGACCTACCGCGACCTCGTCTCCGGCGCCCGCGACATCTACCTCAACACCCTCTCACAGTCCAGCAACGAGGTGATGAAGGTGCTGACGGTCATCGCCACCGTCTTCCTCCCGCTGACGTTCATCGCCGGCGTCTATGGGATGAACTTCAGCGGCGGCCCCTACAGCATGCCGGAGTTGGGCTGGACGTTCGGCTATCCCGCGGTGATGTTGGGGATGGCCCTCGTCGGCCTCGTGATGGTGTGGGCGTTCCGCGAGCGTGGCTACGTCTGAACGTTCGGTATGGCGCCCGACCGCCACGCCAGGGGCGCACTTTTGTCCGTGGAGTGCCGAATCACCGTATGAGCGAAACCCAGCCCACGGACATCGTCACGGTGTATGCCGACTACGTCTGTCCGTTCTGCTATCTCGGATACGCCTCCTTCGACCAGTACCGCGAGGGGCGGGACGACTCCAACGGGCTCGAAACCGACTGGCATCCCTTCGATTTGCGCGCCAGCAAGCGCCGCCCCGACGGGAGCATCGACCACTCCGTCGACGACGGGAAGGACGAGGCCTACTTCGAGGAGGCGAGAAAGAACGTCCGCCGACTCGCCGAAAAATACGACGCCGAGATGACACAAGAACTCGTCAAGGATGTCGACTCCTACGACGCCCAGCGGGTCGCGTTCCGCGCCCGCGAGGACCATCCCGAGGTCTTCGAGGCGTTCCATCGCGGCGTCTTCGATGCGCTGTGGGAGGACGGCCGCGACATCGGCGATGGCGATGTGCTCGAAGACATCGCCACCGACGCGGGACTGCCGGCCGGCTACGTCGAATCGGTCCTCGACGACGAATCGAGCGAGGCCGAATTGGAGTCGGCCTTCGAAGCCGCCCAACAGCGCGGCATTACGGGCGTTCCGACGTTCGTCGCAGACGGCCACGCCGCTCGCGGTGCGGTGCCGTCCGAGCAACTGAAGCGCCTTATCGAGGGCGTCTAGCTGACGTACTTCTCGCGCGTTTCGGTCAACACTTCGCGGGCGTGGCCGGAGGGGTCGGCCATCTCGGGGTCGTAGACGGCGACGACCTCGCCGCCGGCGAGGACGAACGTCAGTCGGTCCGTGTACCCATCGGAGGTGTCGAGGCCGAACGCCTCGGCGACCGTGCCGTCGGTGTCGGCGAGCAACTCGAAGTCGATTCCTTCCTCGTCAGCGAAGTCGGCGTGGGTATCGACGTCGTCCATCGAGACGCCGTAGACGGTGATGCCGGAGTCGCGGAACTCCGGAAGGGCGTCCTGAAAGTCGTTGGCCTCGATCGTACAGCCGCCGGTGAAGTCCTTCGGATAAAAGTACAGGACCGTCGGCTCCTCGAAGTCGGGGGAGACCGCCTCGCCGTGTTGGTTCGGTGCGCTAATCGCCGGTGCCGAATCGCCGGATTCGAGCATGGCGGCCGTTCGAAGGCCGTCGGTAAACCCGTTCGGGTCCCGGCGGCTACGGATAGCTGACGCCAGTCAACTCCTCGGAGACCGACCACAGCCGCTCGGCCGTCGCCTCGTCGTAGGACCGTTCGCTGGAACGCTGTGTCTCGGGAGCGCCGCGCATGTTCATGAGGCCACCGGGACCGACGTAGTCGCCGCCCTCGATTCCGTCGGCCGTGGCGGCGTACAGCATCGGCAGGGCGCCCGTTTCGGCCGACTGGGCGAACACGCGATTGGCGAGCGCCATCGCCGCGAGTTTGAGCCGCGAGCCCTCCTGTTCGGGGCCGCGGCGCTGGAGGTTCGTCGCCGCATAGCCCGGGTGACAGCCGACGCTCGTCAGTTCGTCGCCGTAGCGGCGGTCGAGTTCGTAGGCGAAAAGCAGGTTCGCGAGTTTGCTCTGGGCGTAGGCGCCCCACTTGTCGTAGTCGTCGGTGCCGTGGAGGTCCTCGAAGTCGATTCTCCCGTTCGTGTGGACGCCGCTGGAGTGGGTGACGACCCGTGGGTCGGGCGCCTCACGCAGGGAGTCGAGCAACAGACCGGTCAGCGCGAAGTGGCCGAGGTGGTTGACCCCGAACTGCGTCTCGAAGCCGTCGGCCGTCTCGCTGCGCGGAATCGCCATCACGCCGGCGTTGTTACAGAGCACGTCGATTGCCCCGAGGTCGGCGACCGAGTCGGCGAATGCCCGAACCGAAGCGAGGTCCGCGAGGTCGAGTTCCTCGACGGTCAGCGACGCGCCGGTGACCTCCTCGCGAATCTCCTCACGTGCGTTCTCAGCAGATTCGACGTTCCGGCAGGCCATCACGACGTGAGCGCCCTTTCGGGCGAAGGCGCGGGTGGCCTCCAGGCCGAGGCCGCTGTTTGCCCCCGTTACGACGACGGTTCGACCCGGCAGCTCCGGCATGTCTTCGAGCGTCCAGTTCGACATACCGGGAGAACCAACGGGAGCGGCATACGTGTTGAGTCATCGTACAACGAAAATCGAGTTGAATATTTATACAGCCGTACATCGGCGGCAGAAGGCAAATTTGTGGGGAGAAGTGATGACCCTCCATGCGACCGAACAGTACACGAGTGGTGCTTTTGACCGCGGTGTTGTGTCTCGCAGCCGTCGCCTTCGTCGGCGTCGGCGCCGCCGCGGAGGACCCGACCGAGGGAACCACTATCGACGTGGATATCGCCGTCGACGCAGACGGCGAGGGCGGCGACGCGAGCGTCGTCTGTACCGGTGCGGTGACCGACCACGACTGCGACAAGGGTGGCGAACTCGACGCCGGCCCGGCGAGCGTCGAGTACGACGGCTTCAACGACGACAGCCTCGAAGAGCGGTCCTCCGCCTTCGGCGACACCTTCGTCGTGACGGTCGGCAACGAGTCGGTGACGGTCGGCTTCACCTGCGAAGTCGGCCTCGAACCGTCCGCGGAGAACCCCTGTCCGGTCGACGTTTCTGAGGGTGACACCACCGAAGACGACGACGTCCACCCCAGTGAGAACGGCGAGGGCGACGAGAACGATACTCCGCCCGAACACGCCAACGGCCAGCCCTGACGCCCGACTCACCGAGACGAATCGCCGCAGAGTATAGGCCCCCTCGCGTCGAAGCCGCCACGAATGGCTGCCATTCGGACGCGCGAGTTGTCGAAACGCTACGGCGACGTGGTGGCGCTGGATTCGCTGACACTCACCGTCGAGGACGGCGAATGCTACGGGTTTCTGGGCCCCAACGGCGCCGGCAAATCGACGACAATCAACATCCTGACTGGACAACTCGTCCCCGATAGCGGCGAGGCCCGCGTCGCCGGCGTCGACCCCGTCGAGACACCAGTCGAGGCGCGACGACACGTCGGCATCCTCCCCGAGAGCGGTCGGCCGCCGTCGTTTCTGACGGTGCGTGAGTACTTCGAGTTCGCCGCGGCCACTCGCGGCATCGAGGAAGCGACGATGACCGAACGGGTCGACCGCTGGGCGGAGCGACTGGAGTTCGCCCACAAACTCGACACCCTGTGTACCGACCTCTCGCAGGGCGAACGACAGAAGGTGCTCATCACGCAGGCGTTCCTCCACGAACCGCGGGTCGTCTTCATCGACGAACCGCTGACGAACCTGGATCCCATCATGCAGGAGCGGGTCAAACGGTTCTTCGAGACCTATCGCGACGCCGGCAACACGCTCTTCCTGTCGACGCACTTCGTCGAGACGGCCGCCGAGGTGTGTACGC
>JBMCDV010000010.1:0-12092 GCA_048618255.1 Natronomonas sp.
CCAGTACACCCTGCGAGGGCAACGGCGAGCAATCCGAGCCCACTCGCCAACGTGCGACGGCGACCGACGGTCACAGTTTCCCACCGAGCACCTTCGCCGCGGTCAACACCGGGTCCCACGTCGTGTTGAACGGCGGCGCATACGCGAGGTCGTAGTTCGCTAGTTCCTCGACTGTAACGCCCTCGGTGACGGCACCGACGACGGCGTGACTCCGGTGGACTGCGCCCTCGCCGTACTCGCTGGCGAGGCTGGCACCGAGAACCCTCCCCGATTCGCTATCGGCGGTGAGCGTGACCTTCACCGTCCCACCCTCGGGGTAGTAGCCGGCGCGTGATTTCGCGTCGATGGTGACCGTCGTGGGGTCGAAGCCAGCGTCCCGTGCCTCCTCCTCGTCGAGGATGCCGGTTCGGGCGGCCTCGACGTCGAAGGCTTTGACGGCGGCCGTCCCCGCGATACCACCGCCGACGGAGGGGTTTCCAGCGACCGTCTCCCCGACGGCGCGGCCGTGGCGGTTCGCGGTCAGCGCCAACGGGACGTACGCCGGTTCGCCGGTGACGACGTGTTCGGCCTCCGCACAGTCGCCGGCGGCGTACACGTCCGGGTGGTTTGTCTCCCGGTAGGCGTCGGTCGCGATGGCGCCCGTCGGCCCCAACTCGATGCCGGCGTCCTCGGCGAGGTCGGTTCGGGGTCGGACGCCGGTCCCGAGCAGCGCCATTTCGACGGAGACGCGCTCGTCGGCCGTAACGACGGCCTCGACGACGCCGTCACCCTCGAGCGCCCGTACTTCGCTGTTCAGATACAGCGCGACGTTCTGCTCTCGGAGGTGGTCGGCGACGTAGGCGCTCGTCTCATCGCTGAACCCCTTGAGTACGCGGTCGCCACGCTGGAAGAGGTGGACCTCGAAGTCGTTTGCGGCGAGCGCCTCGGCCATCTCGACGCCGATGTAACCGCCGCCGACGACGGCGACAGGCCCGGTACACGATTCGAGGAACTGACACGCCGGCCCGCGGTCCGGCTGTTCGAGCGGACTCGACTCCCGCGAGCGGGCGACGAACTCCCGAAGCTCCTTGCCGTCGGTCATCGACCCGAGGGTGTAGACGCCTTCCTGCTCACGGCCGTCGATGGACGGGACGACCGCTTCCGCACCGGTCGCGACGAGGAGGTGGTCGTAACCGACCGTCACCTCGCCGTCGTCGCTTCGGGCCGTCACCGTCCGGTCGTCGGGAGCGATGGCGACCACCTCGTGACCCGTCCGGAGGTCGATGTCGCGTTCCTCGCGGAACTCTTCGGGCGTCACGGAGACGAGGTCCTCGAGGCTCTGGATTTCGCCCTTGATGTAGTACGGCAGCCCGCAGGCCCCGTAGGAGACCCACTCGCCCTTCTCGAAGACGACCACGTCGAGGTCCGGGTTGTCGCGTTTCGCCTTGCTCGCGGCCGACATGCCTGCGGCGTCTCCACCGACGACGACGAACGTATCGCTCATGGAACAGGGTTCGACAGTGAGGTGGATAAAACTCGGTCGTGTGTGCGGCGCCGACGAACGTCCTACTGGAGGCCCGTCAGCGAGCCGTCGCGGTCGTACAGCGGGTACTCGTCGCACAACGCCTCGACTTCGACTGCCGCCTCGCTCTTCACGTCCTCGTCGTTTGGCGAATCGACGACCCGGGCGATGATGTCCGCGACCTGCTCGCAGGCCTCCTCGTCGAAGCCGCGAGTGGTCAGCGCGGGCGTGCCCGCGCGGATGCCCGAGGGGTTGAACGCGCTTCGGGTCTCGCCGGGGACGGTGTTCTTGTTGAGGACGATGCCGACCTCCTCGAGGGCCTCCTCGGCGACGCCGCCGGGGGTATCGGGGTGGGACTCCCGGAGGTCCACGAGCACGAGGTGGGTGTCGGTGCCCTCCGAGACCAGCGAGAAGCCGTGGTCCTGAAGCCGCTGTCCGAGCGCCCTGGCGTTGTCGACGACCTGCTGGGCGTACTGCTCGAATTCGGGCTGGAGGGCTTCCTTGAAGCCGACAGCCTTACCCGCGATGTTGTGCATGAGGGGGCCGCCCTGCGCGCCGGGGAAGACGGCGGCGTCGATGTCGTCGGCGTACTCCTCGTCGCACATGATGATGCCGCCGCGGCCGGCGCGGATGGTCTTGTGCGTCGACCCGGTGACGAAGTCGGCGACGCCGACGGGCGATTCGTGGACGCCCGCAGCAACGAGGCCGGTGATGTGAGCGATGTCCGCGGGGTGGTAGGCGTCGACCGATTCGGCGGTTTCCTGAACGCGCTGGAACTCGACCTCGCGGGGATAGGCGGAGTAGCCCGAGACGATGATGTCGGGGTCGAACTCCTCGGCCAGCGCATCGAGTTCCTCGTAGTCGATGTAGCCGGTTTCGGGGTCGACCTCGTACTGTTCGACCTCGTAGGTCTTGCCGGTGAAGTTGGCTGGGTGGCCGTGACTGAGGTGGCCGCCGTGTTCGAGTTCCAGCGAGAGGATTTTGTCGCCGGGTTCGAGCATGGCGAGGTAGACACCCATGTTCGCCTGCGTGCCCGAGTGGGGCTGGACGTTGACGTGTTCGGCGCCCCACAGCTCTCTGGCGCGCTCGATTGCGAGTTCCTCGACTGTGTCGGCGTACTCACAGCCGGCGTAGTAGCGCTCGCCGGGGTAGCCCTCGGCGTATTTGTTCGTCAACTCCGAACTCTGGGCTTCGAGAACCGCCTTCGAGACGTGGTTCTCGGAGGCAATCATCGCCAAGGTGTGCTCCTGTCTATCGCGTTCGCCGTCGAGGGCGTCGGCGACCGCGGGGTCGGACTCCCGAACCTGGTCGTAGCTCATACCAGCAGGTCGGGAACGCCGAACCAAGAAGCTACCCGTTCTTGGCAAGCGTCCGGTGTCGATGCCTGCCAAGCTCAGGCCATCGGCGACTCGGGACGACCGTTCGATGCCGGGAGTAGTATTATACAACAGGAAACTAACCGAACGATAGATGGTCGAGTGGGCCGCGGCTGGGGACTGTGTCTGCGGATTCGGCGACGGCGAGTCGGTTCGAATCGGCGTCAGCGACTGGCGACTCGGCGGCGATGCTCCGTCGCTCCCCGTCGCCACCGACGCGGCCGTCGTCGGCACCACCACCCGACTCGACGTACCGGCGGACGCGACCGTGTTCGTCGCTTCGGGGAATCGCCCACTGGAATCCGGGTCGCTTCGGGCTGGCCAACGCCACCTCCGGGTGGCCACGCCGCTCGAATCACACCTCGCCTTCGACGGTCCGGCGACCGTAGTCGACACCGGTGACGCGTTCGAGGTCGAATTTTCGGAGCCGACGGCGGTCGCCATCGGGTTCCGCGAGGCTCGGACACCACGCCCCACGGTGACCGTGCCGAAGACGCCGGCGGGACTGGCGACCGCAGTCACGGCGGCTGGCGGAACCCACCGAACGACTGACGCGGCCCGCTCACATCCGGGCTTCCGGCCCCGAACACCCCGCGTGACCTTCGGTGAGCAGTCGATACCGGAGGCGCTTCGTGACCGCTCGCCGGCGGCGACGGTAACCGTTCCGCCCTCGACGAGAGCCGTTCTCATCGCGGCACCGCTGACGTACTACCTCGGGGCCGAACTGAGGGTGGCCGAAGGGGCGCCGCGCATCGAGAGTCCCGAACTGGCCCGGACCTTCGAACCTCTACCCGCGTTCGCCGACACCGTCGCCGGATGGCTCCGACGGCTCTGTACGCTCGATAGCAAACTGCGTTCGGTCCCCGGTGAGTCGGGGGCGATGTCCGTCGACGGCTACGACGCGGAGACGTTGCGGTCGGCGCCGCCGACGGCGCGGTTGGAGGCCGCACTCGAAGCGGCCTCGGCGTCGCTGCCGCAGTGGCCACTGTCGACGTACGTCGACGACGCCGTCGAAAACGGACGGTATCTCCCGTACGTGCTCGACCGATTGAGTCTCGTCCACCCCGCGGAGTCGTCGGCGCTCGATCCGAAGGCGCTGTTGAAGCGGAGCCTCGACGAGTTCTACCGTGGGGAGTCCCCGAACGTCGAGGCCGTCGACCCGACGCTCTCGGAGAGCCGTTTCCACGCGTGGCTCGCCGAGGGAACCCCCGTCGACGCCTACACCCTCCTCGGAGCACCGGTGGAACGGCGGCCGCAGACGGAGGGGTTGACAGTCGACGTGGTGTGCAACGACGCCGACATGGAGTCAGAGCGTGAAGTGGCCGCAGTGTATCGCCGTCTGCTCGCGGGCCACGACGTCTCGGTCCGGGTTCACGAACGACTCCGGAGCCGGGAGTTGGCGGCGGTGTTCGAAGGCCGGACCGATTTGGTCCACTTCATCGGTCACGTCGAAACGGACGGACTGGTGTGTCCGGACGGAACGCTCGCCGCGGCCGACCTCGATGAGTGCGGGGCAGCGGCGTTCTTCCTCAACGCCTGTGGCTCCTATTACGAGGGATACGACCTCGTCAGACGGGGAGCAACCGTCGGCGCAACGACACTGACGGCAGTACTCGACGAGCAGGCGGTGCGACTCGGGACGACGTTCGCCGGGTTGCTCGCCGCCGGCTACTCCTTCGACCGGGCGCTATCGGTAGCGCGGCGCGAAATCATCGTCGGCCGCGATTACGTCGTCGTCGGTGACGGCACGCACAGACTCCGCCATCCGACGGGACAACCGGCGACGCTCGACATACAGACCGACGGCGAGGCGTTCACCGTCCGATACGGCGTGACCGAACCCGATTCGGCCGGTAGGCGATACGTCGACCCGTTCGACGGCGAAGAGCGACTCACGGGAACGACAGCGACTGCGACCCTCGACCGCGAGGCGCTCTACGAACTACTGTCGCGACACTCGGTGCCGGTGCGATACGACGGCGACCTCGTGTGGGCGACGGAACTCGCCGACCGACTGGAAGCGACGAGACGACACAGTTAACTGGCCGTCGAACCGCCTCATAAATAATCGGAGCCATACAGGCACGGCACTTTATGTATTTTCGGAGAGTTTTCCATCGATAATCCCGCTAATATTAAATACGTTCGAGGACATACTTTTACATACGATAATGCAATCAAACCTTGTCGAGCGGACCGTTGCCGACGTTCTCAACGAGGCGCTCAGCGCCGCCGACGAAGAGCTGTTCGTCGTCAACCCCCCTGCAGATGTCATCGAGGAACTCGTCGAGGTACTCGACGAGGAGGCACCGACAGTGCGATTGCTCGCAGTGGAGAGCGAGCTGAAATCGGTGATGGACGACTTCATCGTCGCGAGTCGCGCAGCCGACCACATCGAGGCCGAACGACTCGACGTACGAACCCACGAGGGCGGAGCCAACACGCTTCTCGTCACCGACACCTCCGTCGTCGCTATCGTCAGTGCCGGTGACCGAGTCGCCGGTCTGGCGACCGACGACGAGGCGTTCATCGAGAGCGCCTACGAGCAGTTCACGACGGACTGGGAGAACGCCGAGCGGTTCAACCTCCGAACGCCCGCCATCACTCGCGTTCGAGAGACGCTGATGGCCGAACTCGGCGAACCGACCGCCGACGACTTCGACGGCGTCCTCCAGTCGCTGGAGACGGCCCGAGGCGACGGCGAGGGCCTCGACGAGGTGACCATCTCCCTTCTCGTCGCGGCGAAGAACGAGGACCTCCTCTACGACATCTCGAAGTGGGGCGAGGACGTCGGCATCGCATCGAAGGCCACCTTCTCGCGGACGAAAACCCGGATGGAAGAGATGGGGCTCATCGACACCGAAAAGGTTCCCATCGACGTTGGCCGGCCGCGCCTCCGTCTGAAACTGGGCGACGACCGCCTGCGTGAGGCCGACACCGGCCAACTCGCGAGCGTCGCACAGTCGATGCTCGCCGCCTGAAGCGCCCCACAGTCCGCTCTTTTTCCTCCGTTGCCCCCACGTTTATCGACCGCCGAC
Source organism: Natronomonas sp. (assembly GCA_048618255.1). Taxonomy (GTDB): domain Archaea; phylum Halobacteriota; class Halobacteria; order Halobacteriales; family Haloarculaceae; genus Natronomonas. The sequence continues at coordinate 5,916 of JBMCDV010000010.1, forward strand.
CGGTAGGGACGGTCATGGAACCCAATCGCGAACGGCCGTCCGCGGTCGCCTCCCCAACGGCGGTGTCGTCGGCGTGACCACGGTCGGCGTACTCGGCGGTGGACCCGCTGTCGAAGCGATTCGTTCGGCGCTTTCGGATACGGATGCCGACGCCGTCGCCGTCGATGCCGACAGCCTCGGTGCGACCGATGTCGCCGCGGCCGTCGCCCCCGTCGGTGACGACGGATTCGCCGCCGCAACGGCGGCAGCACGACGGACGGACACCGCGCTTCTCGCCGTCGAACTGGGCGGCGTTGGTGGCCACGCCGTCGACGGTGTCGACGCCGCTATCTCGGGGTTCGCCCCCGGAACGGCGTGTCACGGCTGTCTCCGTGGACGGGTCGCTGCGGCCAACCCGGATACGGACGACGGGAGCTACGGGGCCGGGACGGCACGCTTCGCGGGCGCACTCGCGGGGCGGGAGTTGGCGACGCTCGTTGCCGGCGGGCAGTCGGCGGTCGTCGGGGGCGTCATCGAGATTCCACACAGTCAGCGTCGCGTCCTGCCGCTACCGTACTGTGACTGTGCCGACCCGGAGGACAGACGCCTCCGACGGAATCACGACCCACGGCCGCTGGAGGAGGCGCTCACGATGGCCGAGGTGACCTTCGACGAGCGCGTCGGGCCCATCGCGAGCGTCGGCGAAGTCGAGTCGTTCCCGGTCCCGTACTACCTGTCGACGCTCAACGGGACGCCGTTTTCGGACGCCGACGTACCCGAACACGCCGCCGGCGTCGGATTGGACTGGGACCCGGCGTTCATGAAGGCACTCGGCGAGGCCCTGGAGCGCTACAGCGCCGCGGTGTACCGAGAATCGACGTTCGAGCGCAATCCGAAGAATCCAATCGATTCCACGCGGTTCGTCGCACCCGGAGACGCCGTCGACGCCGACTCGGTCCAGCGGTGGCACCCGGCGACGAACCTCGAAACCGGCGATATAGTCGAGCTACCGGCGGAGTTGGTCGTGTTCCCGCCACCGGAGCGTCGGATTCGCCCGGCGATTACGACCGGCCTCGGGCTGGGCAACGGCGGCGTCGAGGCCCTGTTGTCCGGACTGTACGAGGTGATAGAGCGGGACGCCGCGATGCTGTCGTGGTACTCGACGTTCGAGCCGCTGGGTTTGGCGGTCGACGACGAGGGATTCGAGACCCTCGCCGCACGCGCACGGAGCGAGGGACTGACCGCGACGGCGCTGTTGTTGACACAGGACGTGGACGTACCGGTCGTTGCGAGTTGCGTCCACCGCGAGGGGGAGTGGCCACGGTTCGCGGCGGGTATGGCCGCCGACTTCGACCCGGAGGCGGCCGCGCGAGATGCCCTGGAGGAAGCCATCCAGAACTGGCTCGAACTGCGTCGGATGGGCCCCGACCGCGCCACAAACGAGCCGGGTGCAATCGGACACTACGCGGATTTCCCGGCGACTGCGCGGGAGTTCGTCGACCCGGAGACGACGATACCGGCGGCGAGCGTCGGCCCCGAGACGCCGCCCGACGGGGAAGCCGAACTCGACGCGTTAGTCGACCGGGTCACCGAGGCCGGACTCGACGCCTACGGTGCCCGAGTGACCCCGCGGGACGTGGCGACACTCGGGTTCGAGGCCGTCCGAGTGGTCGTCCCCGAGGCCCAGCCGCTTTTCACGAACGACCCCTACTTCGGCGAGCGGGCCGAGTCAGTGCCAGAGTCGCTCGGATTCCAACCCAGACCGGACCGAGACCACCACCCCTTCCCGTGACGCTCAATCCGAGAACGGCTCGGCGATGTGGTCGGCAACATCGATATCTCGGCGTCGGAGTTCCCGAGTGAGCCGAAGAGCGAGAACGTAGCCGACGACGGCCACGACGACTGCGAGTATGACGTTTCCGACGAGAAGCCGGACCAGCACCTCCGGGCCCAGGGAAAGCGACAACTCCGAGACGGAGGCGCCTTCGACCGGCCCCAAGATTTTCGAGCCAAGCCAGAAGCTCGCGGCGTAGATGGCCCACTTCACCGGCGGGTTCATCACGACGACGGAGGCGAACAGCGCGAGTTTGCTGACCCGTTCGAACGCGTAGGCGAGCGCGACGAACAGCAGCAAGGCGACACCGAGGTTCGGAAGTGCGGAGACGAACACGCCGACAGAAAAGCTCGTCGCCACGTCGTGAGGCGGGAGCTCCTCGGAGAAAGCACGCTCTAACTCCGCTGTGACCCGGTCGCGGTACGCCGCCAAGCGTCGCCGAGGCATGATAGTTAGTCGCTCTCCACGAGCATCAACGCTCCGGGCGAAACCGAATCACGGCCCGAGGAGTATTCGTTCCCGGATGATTTCTGCGACTCCGGAGAGGTGTGCCTGTCCGAAGACAGCCACGAGAATCGCACCGAAGGAATTAAACATCAGGTCCCGGACGGTGTCGTCGAGTCCGTGCTGGGAGACGGGCATGTCGAGTCCCGTCGTGTTCGCCGCCACGTCGAGGCCGAATTCGAACAGTTCCCATACGACGCCGAAGGCCAACACGACGACGAGTAAGTAGACGAAGAAGAAGCGCCGCGGAATGTAGATGTCGTCGTTGTGGAGGTCGACAGCGCGGGCGAACGTGTAGCCGACGGCGGCGACGAGCGACGCAGACATCGCGTGGGTGATGCTGTCCCACCAGTTGAGTTGACTGTAGAGGCCCGCCGACCCGAGCGTGTGTAGGAAGACCGCGAGCGTAATCCAGAGTGCGAGCCAGGGGTCCAACGGTAGGTCGTAGTTCCGTTTGAGCAGTGTCGGAACGAAGGTGATGACGAGCGCGATGGTACCGTTAGTTATCGCCTTCGGCTGGCCAAAGTAGATGCCAGCGGCGACGATGCCGACCAACAGGAGTTGCATCCCGGCGGTGAGTCGGCGCTGGTTTCGACGCGAGGGACGCGGGAGGAGGCTCATCTCCGAATCACCGTCCGGATGCGCTGCCTGAGTTGTCGACCGCGGCGTCGGAAGTACGCATCGAAGATGACTCCGGCGGCGAAGCCGGCCAGCGTGACGTAGGCCCATTCGGTCATCAGCGCGGCGTTGGCGGCGTCCTGACCGAGACTGGCACCGCCCAGAAACTCGGTGCCGAGGTGTCTGTCGGCGTTCCACCGCAGTACCGTCCACGCCGCCTCGGCGGCCATCGTCGTCATGACGACGAACGTGATGGCGAACCAGTGGGTCATTCGGAGGGCGGTGAACATGTGCAACTCGACGGAGACGATGAGCGCAAGGGCGGCGATAGAGAGGTAAAACGAGAACGTCCCGAGTTCGCCCCCGACGGTACCGCGAACGAGAATCGGCAACAGCGCGAGCACGAGCAGTTCCCACGGGAGCATCACCTGCCATTCGCGGTGTGCGAGTGGCGGGAGAAGGACGACCGCACCCGTCGCGGCGACGAAGGCAATCCACAGTCGGTCGAAGTCGAGGAGACTCTCGACGAACACGCCCGCGAGGACGGCCACGAGCAGCCAGGACAGCAGAGCGTTGGTCCGACCGCTCCGGAACAGTCGTGAGAGAGTGTCTTCGAGTTCCTCTCGCGACATCGACTCCGTCATCTCCTCGCGGTCTGACATCGGTCGCCCGGAAGCGTTGAGTACGGATAAAACCACTCGCCGTCGCCGTCAGAACGCGGGTCGGTTTCGGCCCTGAAATGGGTTGGTATATAAGCACACGGCGATGCGTTGCACAACATTCAATTGGATGTGCGTTTGATGAGCGTACGCAATGGTCGACAAAGACGACCTCCGTCAGCAGTTCATCGACGCGTTCGAAGGTGCCGACTACCCCGTCAACAGCCCGATGGACCTCGTGCCCGCCCTCCCGCAGGGCCCCGGCACGACGTTCGAATCCGGCGATTTCTCCATGACCGCCATGGAACTCAACACGAAGGGCGGGGGCAGCCAGGACTTCCCATACGATGACGTCGAGTCTCTCGTCGACGACATCATGGAAGGCCTCGAAGAAGAAGGTCACCTGTAAACGCCGACAACACCCTTTTTATTTGCGCACGTCCGAGTCGGTAGCGACTGCTGATGCGACAGAACACGTTCGTCCGACTCTCGCTTCTCGCCTTCGGGTTGGTCATCGCGAGTTTCGTTCTCATGGGAACTTCGCGACTCGTCCTCGCCGACGACACTGCACGGCTGCTTTCGGCGCCGACCATGCTCGCCGGCGGCGCGCTCATCGTCTTTCTGACGCTTCGGTCGGTGCTGGCTGTGTCGGGAATCCGCCCGCTCGAAGAGTGAAATGGCGGTTTGAGTTACCGGAAGCGGTATTTCCGCATCTCGACTACGATTCCCCAATGAGTCTGTTGCCGAGTCGATTGGAGGTGTCGCCGTCGCCCGACGAACCGAAGGTACTCGACATCGACGGCGAGGGTGCCGACGCGGCGTTCGACGCGCTGGGGTCGGAGACTGCCCGAGCGGTGTTGGCTACGATTTACGACGAGCCACGAACCCCGACGGAAGTCCGTGAAACCGTTGGTACCTCCCTGCAAAACGTCCACTACCACCTCGACCGACTGGAGGACGCCGGCCTCATCGAACCGGCGGGGATGGGCTACTCCGAGAAGGGCAACGAGATGACCGTCTACGGACCGGCGAGCGAAGCCGTCGTCCTCTTTGCGGGTCGTGACAACGACAGTTCGCGACTCAGGAACACCCTCCAGCGGCTGTTCGGATTGTTCTTCGTGGTTAGCGCCTCGACGCTGGTGTTCGCGGTAGCCTCGGAGTGGTTCCGACCGGAGGCGGCCCCACAGCCACGTGGCGGCGACGTAGAAACGATGGCGGAGTCACAGTCGGTGGCCGACGCGGCTGCGTCCAGCGTCGTCGCACTCGACCCGCTTTTGGCCTTCTTCCTCGGTGGCTGTGTCGTCGTCGCCACTCTCGGGATGGTGTGGGGAATCCGCGAATACCGGGCCCGAAAGACCGTCTCAGCCTGACCGTCAGGCCTCGGCCTCGGTTATCGGAACGGTTTCGATGAGTCGGGCGATTTCCTCGGGGAGGCTCTGTCGACCCTCGGGCGTCCGAACGGTGACGAGTCCGAACGGCGCGATTTCGACGATTTCGAGTTCGACCCCGGGCTCGATACCGGCGTCGGAGAGATAGCGCAACTCCTCGTCGCCCTGATGGCGGATGCGGCGGACGACGACGTGGTCGCCCTCGGTGGCCGAGGAGAGACGCCGCGTCTGCTCGTCGACCTTCGGCAACCGGAGGTCCGCGTCGGGTATCGGGTCGCCGTGGGGGTCGACGCCGGGGTTGTCCAGCGCCTCGGCGATGCGTTCGGTCAACTGGTCGGAGACGTGGTGTTCGAGGCGGTCGGCCTCCTCGTGGACGTCGGCCCAGTCGTAGTCGAGGTGTTCCGTCAGGAAGGACTCCAGGAGTCGGTGGTGCCGGAGGATTTCGAGGGCGACGACTTCGCCCTCCTCGGTGAGCGTGACGCCGCGGTACTCCTCGCGGTCGACGAGTCCGCGCTCCTCCAGTTTCTTCACCATACTGGAGACCGTCGGCGACGTGACATCGAGGTAGTCGGCGAGTTCCGAGGTGCTGACGCGCTCGTCAGTGTCGTTGCCGATAATGTATATCGCCTTGATGTAGTCCTCCATGACGGCGCTCAGCATCGTTCTATCCTTGGCGACCGGGAGGGATAGTGTTTTTCGTCCGATTGGACGACGTTACAGCGTCTCGTCGGGAGCGTACTTCTCGGCAGTTCGACTGGCGGCATCGGCGAAGTACTCGCGGTCGTCAGGGGGCGTCTCCCCGAGGTTCGCGGGGTCGGCGTCGATGGCGGCAGTCGTCTCCCGCTTCGCACCGGTAAAACTCGTCAGTGCGCGCTCCTTCCGGAGGTATCGCTCGCCGTCGGGGGTCGCGTAGGTGAGGATGACCAGGTTCAGTTCGTCGTCGCCGTACGTTCGCTCGACGAGCCAGACCCGGACGGTCTCGGTTGCTGTTTCGGCCATAGTGGAAATAGACACCGCGGACGAATGAGGGCGTCGTTGGCGTGTGCCAACCGAAGGGATGGAAACCGCTTTCCGACCCGACCGCCCAACGGAAGGTATGAACGTCAGGAAGGTCGCCGACCTCTCGCCGGCGGAGCGGGCGGCGCTGTTCGAGCGGGACGCCGGCGTCGCCGACGCCGGCGAGGCGGCCCGAGAC